>JAEDFR010000035.1 GCA_016297945.1 Lachnospiraceae bacterium
AAAGCCATAATTAATTGAACTGTTCTCATATATCTATCCTTCCGCAAATTCAAATCTTCTGTTCTATTCATCCCAATAATCTATCGTATCTTGAGGTGTAGTATCAATTCCAAACAACTGCCACATAAAATCCTCTTTCTCATGATAAAGATTGATTATTCGAATGTATTTATCTTCTATCCTATAAAACACATAATTTCTAGACACAAATATGTACCGATAATCTGACACCACATCAAACATTTTCGATACCTCAGGACCCTTTTCTTCATAATCACAAAGCCCTCTTATTGTATCTGTTATGCTTTTGATAATTTTCTTTGCTTTATCCTCGCCATATTCCCCAGATATTGCCGATTTTAATGCACGTAGTTTATCCGCTGCATCAGGAGTATATTTTATCTTTTTCAATCAATTACCCCCAATTCCCGTTCCAAATCATCTGCATCAATCCAACCTTCCATTTCAGCTCGTTCCTCAGCTCGCTTCAAATCAAGCATCAGCATGGCAACCGCCTGTTCCCTCAACGCTTCTTTGCTATTCTTGGTAACAATAAAAGGAAGACCTTCAACATTTAGAGATTGCTGTATAAAGGTATTAAATGCATCCGTCAATGTCATTCCGGTTTTTGCATAAATATCCTCAACCGCTCTTTTGATTTCTGAATTTATTCTTACTTGAAACGTTGAATCCTTTGGTGCAATAGCAACATTCAAATTTGTATCCATAAGACATACCTCCACTTTTTCTACATCATAACACTTCTTTCATTATGCGTCAATACATTGTCATTACGCTCGCTTTTGGGATATATATTTTCTATGAGACAATTTCACATTGTTTTGATTAACCATAGCATATTGTAAATTGTAACTTTCTACGCTTCTTTTTTCTCCATTTTCATGCAAATTAAAAGAAGGTACAGTATAAATTATTCATAAAAAGCACCTAAGCCTTTCTGCTCCGCCAATTCCCTTACGCAGGGGACACATATTAGTTTTCCGGCTCTCCTGTCCTCCAATTTTCACCTTGGGGTATCCATCATCTAGTCCCTCTTCTTGAAGCCAACAATTTCTATTCTCCCTCCTTTCAAACATATCTTTGTTGCTCCCGATTCATCCGTGCGATATACAATAGTTCCTATTTTTGCAAGTCTTTCTAAGGTTTCACTATGAGGGTGCCCATAAGAATTATCCGCACCGGCTGAAACAAGACCAATCTTTGGCGTAAAGGTTTCCAAAAGAGCTTCCGAAGAAGAAAAGCGAGAGCCATGATGTCCAAGCTTTAACAAACTGATACTGCTATTTTGTAAATACTCTGATTCCATAATTTCGTTTTCGTATGCGGCCGTTAAATCCCCCATAAACAATAGTTTCTGTTTTTGACACTCCAAAAGTAGAACCATAGAACGGTCATTTTCGTCCGGATTTTCCATATACATTTCTTTGTTATCTTCTTTTTCTTGGCTTCCATCTATTCCAACATTACCACCTTTTTCTTCGTTGCCATCTTTCCCCGGATACAAACATGTCAGCATAATTTCTTCGCTCTCTATATAATCACCTTCAGTAAAATACAACACCCGGGTTCCCGATTTCTGTGCAGCAGATAAAAGCGTTTGATATGCTTCATTTTCTTTTGCATAATCCGTAAGCACAAGATAACGAATGACAATCCGGTTGCTTTTTGGGTCCTCCAACAACTCCAAAACGCCGTTTGTATGATCTTTATCCGCATGTGTCAAAAACACAAAATCTACCGTTTGGATGCCATGACTTCTTAAAAAAGGAGATATCCTGTATTTCCCAACTTCAGAAACCGAACTGCTGCCACCGTCAATCATCACGCACAAGCCACCTTTTTCTTCTAAAACAAAGCAGTCTCCCTGCCCGACATCCAACATAGTCAGCGTTGTAGCTTTTACACTATGCATACATAGCAGAATGGAATTCACCAAAAGGAGTAAACCTGTCAAAAAGACACGGTACTTTTCTACATTCACAACAATCCGTCTGCCATATTGGGGGATGATTTCTATTAATCGCTTTTTCCCTTTTTTAATCCAACTCTTTCCACAATCGCTACTACACAAACAAAGAAGAAAAAGTACGCAGTAATAGATTATTATTTTATGAATTTCCGGTTTTGCAATTACCGGATGGGCAAAGGGCAAATTATCAAAAAGCAGACACAGTTTTTCATATCCATTCAAAATCAGATGGCAAAACCATAAAATACCGTTTCCCATACCGGGCATAAAAACTCCAATGACAGAGCCGACCATTCCCACAACCATCAAAATTCCAACAAAAGGTGTTATCAATATATTTAAAATCAAAGAATAAATGGAAAACGTGTAAAAAAAATAGATTTGAATGGGAAGGGTGGATAAAAGAACACTGAGACTTACACGAAAAGAAGATACAATAAACTTTTTAGTTTTTTTGATTAGCTTACTAACGATTGTATCTTTTTTAAGAACCATGGCATCAATCAGCTTTTGCTGTTTCGATAAATCGGTGATAAAAGGAAGAATAAATGCAATTCCTGCAACAGCACTAAACGAGAGCAAAAAACCACTATAGTATGCATACAACGGATTCCAAAACAAAAGAAGTGCAGCAGATAATGACATTGCTGTCATCAAATCATATGTCCTATGGACAATCTCTGAAAACAGATACAGGGAAAACATGATAATACTTCGAACTGCAGATGCCTGTGAACCCGTCAACAACCCATACAGAACAACAAATAAGAACGAAACCGAGTTAGCAACAGGTAACGGAATGCCTATCTTCCTCAACAACCGACACAATCCCATTCCCCAGAGGGTAATATGCAATCCCGATACCGCGATAATATGGGCAATCCCATTTCTTTGGTAAAGTCCCTTTATCTCATCATCCATTCCGGATTTATCTCCAAATAACATTGCTTTTAATACACCTGCATCTTCTTTGGACAAAGATGTATCTAAAACATTTGACAGCCTATTTTTTATCACGTAAAGACCATGTCGAACCGGCCAATAAGTTTCTGATATGATTTCATAGCTGCACCCTGTCACGGAAAAGTCTATTCCCATAACGGCATAATATTCTTTCATATCAAACTGTCCATCGTTTGTGGCAGATTCAAACTGACGCACTTTTCCCTGTACAACCACGGTGTTTCCGATTTTCAATTTTTTCCCGATTGATTCACCAGATGGATTTTTTGACTGATAATCTGATGTGCCTTCCTGAAAATAATCAGATTCGTTTTCAGACAGATTTTGAGATGTGTTTTCCGTATTCTCAGATAAATAACAGATCACAGAACTATTTTCCTGTGAGTTTTTCAGATAAATAACCGGATGATTATTTTTGACTTCCATGCGATAAACCTTGCCGCAAAACCGGATATTTTGTTTGTTATCCAATCTTTCTTCCGGTTTCTGCAACAAGAATGTCATGCATAACATGTTTAAAAACACATAGATCAGGCAGAGCAGACATAACGGTCTTCTCATAAACCTCCTTACTGTGCATTATCTATAATTTCTATATTTTTTTCAAATGGTTGTAACAAAGAGAGTTTCTCCATGTAATTCAAATCGCTGTTTCCTTCAATTGAAAGCTGCACACGATTGATCCCCGGCAATTCCGTCAAAGAATTCACAATGGAATACACGGCAACCTCCGGTGTTACATTTCCTTGTCGAACCAAAAATCCCTCATTTAGATTTACATAGCATACGCCATCCTGTGTTGTAACACTCATAATCTGAGTATCACTGCTTATCGTTGCAAAACCGTTTTCCACACTGTCCCCGCCTTCCGGTCCTGCAATCAACCGCTCAACAACAAGCTTATCCTGTGAAATATTACTGTTATAAATACATTCTACGGTTTTCGATTGTAGATAATTGCCGGATTCATCTGCAAAATACAAGGTCAGATCCGCTTTTTCCATGGAATTAATTTCATCTCCTGCATTATCCACAAACTGATCTTGTGACATCAGTCCGACTAAATATCCGTTAGCATTGGCATACGGTTCACCTTCAATCTTAAAAGAGACAAAGCGAATTCCTTCAACCTGACAAAGCGTTCGCACAATCGCCGCGCGCGACAGCACTTCCAGTATCGGATTCATATCACGGTAATTCACATTAAAATCCAAAGTCAGCTGATCTTCATGCAAAGAAAAACCCATGATTTCAACACCTTCCGGAATGGCACTTTTGGAGCTTGCACTTTCCGGGCTTTTCTGAAGTTCTCGAAATAGAACCTGCAAAACCTCTTTTGTCTCGGTCTCTTCCACATCAATGGAATAACTGTCAACTTTATCCTCATCTTTATCAACCGTATAAATTAAATATTCTTTTGATAAGCTTTGTTTCTGGTTGCCACAGCCTGCTAAAATCAGCATAAGAAAAAACAGCGCAGCATATTTCATTTTATTCATATGAATATCCTTTACAAACAGTTTAATTGAAAACAACGTATTTGTACTATTTCGATACATAGGTCAACGGTATTTTTATCGAAAATGTCGTTCCGCTTTCTTGTTTACTCTCCACTTTGATAGCTCCACGGTGCATAAGAATAGCATTTCTGGTAATGGCAAGACCCAGCCCGGTGCCACCGATTTTTGTGGAGTGTGATTTATCAACACGGTAAAATCTTTCAAAAATATGTTCAATCGACTCTTGCGGAATCCCAATTCCGTTGTCTTCCACATCAATAGTAAAAAACTGATGATCTGCATCCAGCCTTACTTTTACATAACCATGCTCTTTATTATATTTAATCCCGTTTTCCAAAAGATTGGATATCGCAAGTGTCAGCTTCACTTCATCCACTTCCGCATTTACTTCTCTGACACTTTCATAAATCAAATCAATATCCTTCTGATCTGCAATCGGTTTTAGGCGCTTTAGAATCGCTTCAATCATCTGGTTGATGTCCACAGATTCCACATTTAAATCTGATGAGGTTTTATCCATTTTTACCAAAGAAAGTAAGTCATTGATAATTTTATTTTCACGATCAATCTCATCTGTAATATCCAGCATAAATTCCTGATACAGCTCCACCGGAACATCTTCCTGGGCATTTAAGGAATCAGCCAATACCTTCATGGAAGTCAATGGTGTCTTTAATTCGTGTGACACATTGGAAACAAATTCCTGTCTAGACTCATCCAAAACTTTCATTCTCTTTAATACTTCATTAAACGCATGAACAATATGCTCTGTCTCAACATAATCCGGAACATCTGATATCTCACTTTCAAATCCGTCCTTTACCTCTCCGATTGCAGAAGTCACCTTATCAAAAGGTTTCATTAAAATCCTGGATGCAAACCAGGAAAGACCAATTACCAAAAACATCATCAAAAGCTGTAAAGTCTGAGCCTTTTCATCCAAAACCTGAATATTGGTATTAATATTGTCCGTCGAAACGCTGATTAGCATTACGCCAATGGTCTGATTTTCTGTTTCTGCAATTTTGCCGATACCCGCTTGATCGCCCACCTCTGCAGTTAATGTAATGGGAGTTGTAATCTCAATATAATGGTTGTGACTGTCATAATGATTGGAATTTATACCTTTGAAACAAAGAATAACTTCTTCCGAAATAATCGTTTTCCCCTCACTAATGCCATAAGTATCTTTTACAGCAGTAAAATTCTGATCAATTACAATGACTCTCCCGTCATATAGCGTGGAGAGCTGTAACAGTTCGGCATTTATGGTATCAGAACTGGGATTTTGTAAATAGTTGTTGACCGCTAAGTGATTGGCAAGAATCTTTGCCTGATTTTCAACCTCAGCAATTCGCAAAGAAACTGCACGGTTCTCATAGTTCTGCAAAATTCCGTATCGCATCATCAGGGTCGGAACATAGCTGACCACAATGATAATCATAAAGATACGGAAGCGCAGACTTTTCACAAAATGCAAACGAGATATGATTTTTTGAAATATTGATAGTAATGTTGTTTTCAAGCTTTTATCCTGTTATTTGAAATAATATCCCACACCCCATTTCGTATGAACATATTTGGGTTCACTGGGGTTTTCTTCGGTCTTTTCACGTAATCGTCTGATATGTACATCCACAGTCCTGACATCGCCGGGATAGTCTTCGCCCCACACCAGAGTCAATAATTTCTCCCGACTGTATACTTTATTGGGGTTCATCATCAGAAGTTCCAAAACATCAAACTCCTTGGCAGTCAGATTGATTTCGCGTCCTTCAATATATACACGGCGGCTTTCTCTGTCAATTTTGACATCGCCTCTTTCTAAAATTGCATCTTCAGGCTTTTTCTCTTTGGAATCGGAACCGGATCGACGCATAATTGCTTTGATACGTGCCTTTACCTCTAAGATATTAAATGGTTTTGTAATATAATCATCTGCTCCATATTCCAGACCCAGAATCTTATCCATATCATCACCCTTTGCCGTCAGCATAATGATCGGAACATTGGAAAAATCACGTATCTGCTGACAAACCTCAAAGCCGGTCAACCCGGGTAACATGACATCCAAAAGAATAATGTCGAATTTTTCAGCTTTTGCCAATGCCAGAGCCTCTTCTCCATCATATGCACAGGAAACTTCCATTCCATCCTGCTCGAGACTGAAACGAATTCCTTTTACAATTAGTTTTTCATCATCCACAACCAAAACTTTTTTTGACATACTAACTCCATTCAATCGCACACATCAGACATTGTAAAGTCTGTTCTGCCTAGTTTACCTTAATCAGGTCCTTTATTTTTTCATACGTTCCGCTTTTGATTCCCGAAACATTTTGTATCTCCTCAATGGTTGCAAAGCCACCCTGTTCTTCCCGATAAGCAATAATTGCCTGTGCCCTGGTTGCACCTATGCCGGGAAGCGTACATAATTCACTCTCGGATGCGTTGTTTACATTAACTAATCCGTCATCCGCTTCTGTATCCGCCTGCAAGATGCCATCCGTTTTCTGCTGTTCCCATTCGATTTTCGTCAGAATGTATAATTTTTGACCGTCAGAAACATTCTCCGCACGGTTCACGGATTCTAAACATGCATCATCTGTCAATCCCCCCGCGGCAGAAATCACTTCGAATACGCGTGCTCCTTCATGAAAAGAATATACGCCGGGATTATGAACGGCTCCACAGATATCAACATAAATCATGTGTTTTTCATCTTCCGCATCCGGTTCGACATTTCCCTCGCCTTGTTTGGCATTTGCCACATTCTCATTTTGCTCAGTTTCTATGTCGAAATCATTTTCGGTATTCTTCTTACCGCCCGAATCTTCTTCTGTCAAAAATGCATATTTGTTATCATCATCCGATAAAACATAGTCTTTTTGAGCAGAGCAGCCGGAAAGAAAAAGAATTGGAATAAATAATAAAAGAATTGCCACACATGAACCACAAAATGAAATACAAAATGAATTATAAAACGGATAACATATTAAATTTCTTAATTGCTTTTTCATTAACATACCTCCTATTTTTCAACAGAAGGTCCTTCTATGCTAATCGTGTCTTATATTTTATTCCAAAGATTTAAACTTTACAAGATAGTTTTTACAGAATTGTTACAAAATGCCAAAAACACATCGTTCATTTATTCAAATCACAACATTTTATGCACTTTCCCACTTAAAAATGACAATTCCGATAATGGCAATCAGCATACCTAACACTTTTTTCATCGATACAGGCTGCTTTGTTATGCCGAACAAGCCCAGCAATTCAATTAAGTATGCAACGATTAACTGTGCAATGACAATAAACATAGCCGCTTTTGCAGGACCAAGTTTGCTTACGCTTACCACAACCGTATATGTGATAAAAGCTCCGATTGCTCCACCCAAAAGCATATACTTGGAATCCACATGAAATACATTTAACAGATTGGTTCTGTCAGTAAGAGCCCAGACAAAAAGGCAGACAATCAATGCACTAAACTGAACAAACGCACCGGCGCTCCAAACCGAAGAAGCTTTTGTGACTCCCGTGTTGAACACCCCCTGTATTCCCATCAGGGCACCTGATATAATGGCAATAAAAAAACCAAGCATGAAAAACTCTCCTTTCATCTTCCAAACTGCAGTTTGCAGTCCATATGGTTAGTTTTTCCATGCCCGGCTTTATTTATTCATTTAGGGCTCTGCTTCCCTAAAGTACTCTGTCTCTTTTTTGTGTGCCATGTTATATCGCAACAATAGTTAGCTTTCGCTTACTCTGTTCCGGCAATCTGGTTCTTAACCGTCTGATCCAGATTTAATAAAACAGTATTCACATCTTCTCCATCCCAGATCCTGGTAAAGGCAATTTCAAGCTGTGCCCAGAAACTGGAGGTCCGCATCAATTTTGGCATGGGAATGGATATGGCATATTCATCCAAAGCCGCATAGATTGCAGTATTCTCATACACAATATCATTTTTAGCCGGAATCTTATCTGTCAGTGTATAAAAGTCTTCTCCCTGATTTGCAATCAGATAAGATGCAAATCGATTTGCGGCCTCTTCCGATTCACTGTATCCGTTGATAACAACGGCATCCGTCACGGAAAGGCTTCTGGATGCGAGTGTATCGCTTACCTGCGGTATTGCGGTAATGGCATACTCATATTGAAACTCTCCCTTTTCTTTTGCCTGTTTCAAGCGGTTGATAGCATCCGTAGTTGCAACCGTAAATACAATCTTTCCATCCATAAAATCCTGCAATACTTCTTCATAAGAAACCGAAGCACTGGCAATCGAAAAGAATTGATTCAGTTCCTGATATCGGGTTAAGCAGTCAGCTGCAGTCTGATTGTAAATATCAATCTGATTTAAATCATCCCCATTTTCTCCGCCGATATTGATACTGTCCCCAATAATAAAGTAATTATAAAAAATATCCGAAACATCCCATTTAAAGACAGCCTCAACATTTTCCGGTGCATCATAGCATTCGGCAAAAGATAAAATTCGGTCAATCGAAACCGGCACCAGCTCCATTTCTTTATTCAAGATTTCTTCTTCTGTAAGTGTAGTCTCAGTTGTTGCATCGGCTGTTGAATCAGCGGTCGCTAACATCTCCAGCTCCTCTACAGATTGTGCCGCATCAACCATTTCCTGTGCGGCTTCACCCTCTGCGGCATTTCTTTCCGCTTCAATGGTAGCAACAGCCATATCGCGCAAATAAGTCTCATTATAAATAAATAACGACGTTTCAAAATACAACGGATAACCAAGCAGCTTATCCTGATACGTGACAGCAGACAATGCTGCCTTGGAAAAATGCTGTTCATTTACCAGTCCCTGCTCATCCATAATGGGAGAAGCCATACCGGACAGATATGCCTTTTGTAACATATCATTGCCGACAATGTATAAATCCGGGGCATTTCCTCCGCTAATCTGCGCATCATTAATCTGTTCAAGATATTGGACGCCGGAAACATATGTTGGAACTACCCTTACGCCCTCTTCTTCATAATACTGCAATGCAGCCCTTGCCAAATAGTCTCCCAAAGCCTCATCCGTATACCAGATTTCTATATTCTCTTTTTTATGAAACACCCCTTCATTCTCAACAACTACAGGTGCTGCATTCTGGTTAACATATCCGGTCACTGCCGTAAACACCGTCATAAGGATAACCAGCAAAACGGAATAAATTCTTTTTGTCATAGTATTACCCAGTTCTATTTTTCTTTATAATAATCCGAATATCTTTACAATCATAAACAAGTTTTCAATATTGTAATCATTTCATCTACATGGTTCTTGTTAATAACAAGAGGCGGTACAAACCGAATGATATTGGTGCCGGCATTAATCAAAATCAGTCCTCGGTCAAGTGCCTTTGTAATAATATCTCCTACCGGTTTTTTGAACACAAGCCCCTGCATCAGGCCGCTTCCTCTGCGTGTTTCGATGTCTTCACAACCTGCTGCCACTTCATCCAATTTTTCTTCCAGATATGCAGATACTTCTCTGACATTTTCCAAAACATTCTGTTTTTCAAATAACTCAAATACTTTGCAGATAGCTGCACATGCCAAAGGATTTCCACCATATGTGGTGCCATGATCTCCGGCAGTAAGCGATGCCTGACCGACTTTTTCATTTAACAAAAATGCACCTACGGGAACACCGCAGCCAAGCGCCTTTGCCGTCGTCATAATATCCGGCTTTACACCGTATTTCTGCCATGCATACATATATCCGGTTCGTCCCATACCACACTGGATTTCATCCAAAATCAATAAAATATCTTTTTCATCACAGATAGCACGAACGCCTTTTAAAAATTCTTCTTCTACCGGATAGATTCCGCCCTCACCCTGAACGGTTTCAAAAATGATTGCACAGGTCTTATCCGTAATCCGGGCTTTTACGCTTTCTAAATCATTGAAATCCGCAAAACGGATATTGCCGATCATGGGTTCAAAAGCCTCACGATAATGCGGATTGCCTGTGACAGACAAGGCTCCCATGGTACGACCGTGAAAGGAATGATTCATGGCAATGATTTCATGATCTGTCTTTCCGTCTTTTAAAAAGGCATATTTTCTTGCCGCTTTAATTGCGCCCTCGATTGCTTCTGCACCGGAATTGGTAAAGAAAACACGGTCAAGTCCGGATATCTCTTTCATCTTTTTTGAAGCTTCAATCGCCGGTGCATTGTAATAATAATTGGAAGTATGAATCACTTTATCAATCTGATCTTTCAATGCCTGATTATATTCTTCATTGCCATAACCAAGCGCAAAAACAGCAATACCGGACACAAAATCCAGATATTCCTTTCCGTCCATATCATATAAATGAACATCTTTTCCATGATCCAAAACAATCTGATAACGATTGTAGGTATGCAAAAGCGCACTTTCCGCTTCCTCTATGTAAGCCTGCATTTTTTCACTCATTGTATTATCTCCTCACATTACAGTCCTGATACGTATTCTAGTACAACATTCGCTAATTAACTACACCATATTTTTGCCAGAAATGCTGATAAATTCGGTATTTATTAAGTGCAGCTAATTAAAAAACGCTGTACTAGTGCATTGGCTTCTAAATTGCTATAATAATCTCATCCGTTTACTGCATTATCTTCGGTCAACACTAACGCCGATCATTTATCATTTGTTTCCACAACGCATCAATATAATTTACAGTCCATGCTCCGGGCAGAACTTATCGCGCTGAATCCCCTTGGCAAGATTATCATCATCCGATAAAATAGCGGTTCCGATACCTTGTTTAGTAAAGATTTCCAAGAGCAGGCAATGCGGAACTCTACCATCCAGAATATGAACCCGTGATACGCCGCATTTAATTGCAGAAGTACAGTTATTTAACTTCGGAAGCATACCTCCGCCGATCACACCGCTTTCAATCAGCTCATCGGCTTCCGATGCGGTCAGTCTGGAAATAAACGTACTCTTATCATTAATATCACGATATAGGCCTTCGATATCTGTTAAGAATACCAGTTTATCCGCACCTACGGCTTTTGCGATGGCGCAAGCCGCATCATCTGCATTGATATTGTAAGTTTCATAGTTATCATCCAGTCCGATCGGAGCTACAATGGGAAGAAAATCATTATCTAAAAGATCATATAAAATCTTACTGTCTACTTCCTTGATATTGCCAACGTAACCAATATCCTTTCCGTCGGAATATTTCTTTTCAACTTTTAATAAACCACCGTCTTTTCCACTGATTCCCACAGCCTTCACACCCAGCTCCTGAACCATGGTAACCAGACTTTTATTGACACGAGAAAGAACCATTTCCGCAATTTCCATGGTCTCTGCATCTGTCACACGAAGTCCGTTAATAAACTCAGCCTCTTTTCCGACTTTTCCAACCCATTTACTAATGGCTTTTCCACCGCCATGCACAATAATCGGTTTAAATCCGACCAGTTTCAGCAAGGTAACATCTTTGATGACATTTTTTTGTAATTCCTCATCACTCATAGCACTTCCGCCATATTTAACCACAATGATTTTTCGGTTAAATCTCTGAATATAAGGTAATGCCTCTATTAAAACCTCTGCTTTCTGCATGATTTTTTCCATTTCTCTTTGTTCCATATTAATTGCCTCTTTCTTCTGTCTTTTAATCGTTTTACAATTATGATACCGGGGAGAGAACAAAGTGCGTATCAGTTTGCCAATTTCTGACTTTTGCCTCTTACCGGATAAAAAATACTTCTATTGATTAAATGCCTCAATATTAGCTGTATTTAACGTAAAATCATAATAGTTCAAATCTTTTCGGCCGGTCCAGCCAATCTCTTTCCAAAATGCATTTCCAACATCATTTTTGGTAAATGCGATCAGGGAAACTTTGTTTATTTTCTCTTTTCGTAGAGCTTCCATGGCAAACACAACCATGCTTTTCCCGATTCCCTTCAAACGATACTCAGGGTCTACACATACATGATACATACAACCTCTTCTGCCGTCATGTCCGCAAAGAATGGCTCCTACAATCTTTCCGTCTTCTTCTGCCACCACACTGATGCCCGGATTTCTATTTAAAAAGCGCTCCACACCTTCTTTGGAATCATCAATGCTGCGAATCGCAAAGCCCTTGATTTTCATCCATAACGCGTGGACGTTTTCATAATCTTCCAATGTCATTGCTCGAATCATTTGTTTTCTCCTCTACATCTGATGCCGTACAATCAGATATTCATCATCCAGCTGATAGTAGGGGCATTCCTTATAATTGCCGCTTAAAAATCTGCTCATTTCATCTTCATCCAGATCACAATCACAGCAATAGCATTCATAATCTTCATCATATATGTAA
Organism: Lachnospiraceae bacterium; assembly: GCA_016297945.1. Classification (GTDB taxonomy): domain Bacteria; phylum Bacillota; class Clostridia; order Lachnospirales; family Lachnospiraceae; genus UBA2882. The sequence goes on from JAEDFR010000035.1 coordinate 12,827, forward strand.
TTGACACATGTGTCACAACTGTCTGCCATAACCTTTTCCTCACCAAAAGCTAAAATATTCTACGGACTTTTTATCAATGCTTAATCAGCCGATATACAATCAGACATATCACATCAAGAACAAGGATACCTATGCCGGCCCAAGTCATAATTTCTCCCTGCATAAGCCATCTGTTATAGTTTTGCAACATTTCCGGCGTGGGATCCTGATATGGACAACACTCTTGCTATATGATACCGAATGAACCTGTGTAATTCAAGATATTGTAAGTATAAACTCAATCTTGTTGCAATATTTTCATATTAAGTAAGTGCCAATCGTATCATTTGCACTGTGCCTGCACCAATCGAGGCGATGATATAAAGCAATATAGTGGCAAAATTTGCATTTGACACTCACATCATCATATACCTTATTGTAAACAAAAGCAAATTATGCTATTTCAAGCATATCATCATATCATGTTCTTAAATGTCTTTTTCCATAGAAGCATATAATCCTTCCAGATATTCTCTTGCCGCCTTTACACCACCACAGCATTTAAATCCTTTAAAACAAGTGGCACTTCATAATACAAAGCTTCTGAAGTTGAATTCATTCCACAGTGCGTCAGAAATACATCTGCAATGGACAGCACAGCCATTTGATCTACGGAAGCATACACTTTAATATGATCGGGCAAATCCGCATACTCTTCCACATTTTCACCTAAAGAGATAATTACCTGATAGTCGGTATCCCGAAGTGCCTCCACGCAATTTTTGTAAATTTCTTTATTCTTCATTACCGTTCCCATGGAGATATATATGGTCTTTTTGGCCGTCTTCTCCATTGGACTGAAAACCGGTCTGATGGAAGGACCAATAAAACAATATTTATCCGAAAAGGTATCCGCACATGGCTGGAATTCCTTCGAAGTATATACAATCGTATTGGTTTCATTATCATTTTTTACGACTTCCAAAATGCTTTTTACAGGATATCCTTTCTCCTGTAATTTTTTCATTTCCTTATTAATTTTAGGCATGGAAAACATCATTTTAAACAATTCGCCAATTCCCTGATTCATGTACCTTGAAGAATGGTCATTGAACGCAAAGGTTGTTGTCGATGAAACATATGGAATATGATACTTCATTGCGATAAGTTTTCCCCAGTATGCAACTGAATCAGATACAATCAAATCCGGTTTGATCTCTGCAACTTTTTTTGCAACCATATCATCCAAAGCCAATGTTGAACGAACCAGAAGTTTCGTGGCAAAAGCCATATCCTTCCCTACACGGTCTCCATTTTCCTTATCTTCCATTTCAAAATCATATTCATCGCAAGGTATGAACTCTGCTCCGGCACTTTCAATTTTTTCACGAAACTGTTCAAAAGAAAAATAAACAATTTCATGACCGGCTACTGTCATTTCTTTTACCAGCCCCAATGTCGGATTCGTGTGTCCATGAGCCGGAATACAAAACCATGCCATTTTCATCGCTTATCCCTTCCTTTTATATCTTTCTTTTCCCTATTTCTTTGCTATTTTTTTAGATAAGTTTTCATTAATTTATGATGATACCAAATCATAATTGGTATAGGAATTATGATACCGCCACACATGGGAATCACACACCAGACTGTGTCGCCCATCATGGCACCTATCCCATAGGAAATCATGATAATTACACTAAAAAGTACCCACATCAAACCATGCTTTTTATTCCATGCTTTTACATCAGTCAGCTCATCTTCTCTTGGAGGCTTCTCGCCGGAATAAAATCCTGCCGGAGATTTGCTTTTTAATTGAGAAATTCCGATTCCTGCCATAAACATGGCCACCATCAGATATATGACAAAACCAAAGACATTTTCTGCATTCATACCCAACTCCTACGGAAACATCGGTACAAGATCCAGTCCTTCATCTTCGGGAAGATCAAATAACAGGTTCATATTCTGAACTGCCTGTCCGGCAGCACCTTTTACCAGATTATCGATGGCACCCATCATAATAATGCGACCGGTACGTTCATCAATCTTAAAGTTGATATCCACATAATTACTTCCTTCCACCCATTTGGTTTCCGGATAGACACCCTTTTCCAACACGCGGACAAACTTCTCATTTGCATAGTATTTATCATAGACTGCCTTGATTTCCTCATAGGTCGGCAGACTGCCGTCAGCCTTTTTCTTCAGCATTGCATATTCTGTAGCAAGAATTCCTCTGTTCATGGGTACTAGGTGAGGTGTGAAATTGATGAAAATCGGTTCACCTGCCGCATACCCCAACTGTTCCTCGATTTCCGGAGTATGACGGTGAGTTGCCACTCCATAAGCTTTGATATTTTCATTCACTTCACAAAAAAGATTATTGACTTTTGCGCCTCTACCGGCTCCGGAAGTACCGGATTTAGCATCTACAATTAGTGTATGAACATCAATGAGACCTTCCTTGACAAGCGGATAGGCTGTCAGAATAGAACATGTCGTATAGCAACCGGGATTTGCCACCAAACGCGCTTTTTTCACATCTTCTCTGTTAATTTCACAAAGGCCGTAAACAGCCTCCTCGATATACTGCGGTGATTTATGCTCAATACCATACCATTTTTCATATACTGAAACATCTTTAATTCTAAAATCAGCACTCAAGTCCACAATCTTTACTTTACTTAAAATGGTATCATTGACTAAGGATGCACACAGTCCCTGAGGTGTTGCCGTAAAGATCACATCCACCAAATCGGCAAGCTGCTCCATGTTGTCATCCATACATTTATCATCCACTATCTGAAACATATTTCCGTAAACGGAAGAATACTTCTGGTCTATATAACTTCTGGAGCCATACCAGACAATCTGTGCGTCCTTATGTTGCGTTAAAAGTCTTACTAATTCGCCTCCCGCATAGCCTGTTGCTCCGATAATTCCTACTTTGATCATTTTCATTCGTCCTTTCCTGTTGCGAAACTACGCATACATTGTTATTTTACTAAACCACGATTGTAAATTCAAGGAAATTAAACCTTCGGTCGGCAAAAACATAGCATTTATCTCTTACATAGATTCATGAATTATGTGGCAGACCTCATTGTTTTGTGATATTTTAGATGTAAGGGTCGAAAAGTCAAATACCGTTCCTGCTTGCAGGAAAAGGGATTTGAGTTTGAGACCCGCTAAATATGAGGGAGTAGCAATTTACGAAGTAAATTCGCGAATCCCGAATATTTAAAAAATTGCGAAAGTTGCAAAGCAACGGAGCAATTTGTGTACATCGTTTAAAATGTAAGGGTCGAAAAGTCAAATACCGTTCCTGCTTGCAGGATAAGGGATTCGAATTGCGAAAGTTGCAAAGCAACGGAGCAATTTAGTTTAAGGAGCATATCAGCGTGAATGTTATTATAGTCATTGCATCATATTTTATCTTTTTTAATTTGTTGGGTTTGATTCTAATGGGAATCGATAAACACAATGCCAGAAAAAAGATTTGGCGTATTCCTGAAGCAAATCTTTTTACCGTAGCACTTTTCGGTGGTAGCCTGGGCACAACAATCGGTATGTTTTTATTTCACCATAAAACAAGGCATTGGTATTTTTTATACGGAATGCCACTGATTTTATTTCTACAACTGGCACTATGCTACTATTTAACGCATGCATCATTTAACATCACCATTCTGTGATTGCATAAGCGCAGGATACGTAGCAACCATTGGTATCATGCAAAAAAGGGGGAGGTAATCATTATGTATATTGCTGTACTTGCAGATAATATTGCAGACCGAAAACAAACAGAAAGACTTTTGGGACGTGCCAATGATGTCCTCGCAAATGAGACCGGAACTTTATATATCGATTCTTATGGTGATGCCCAAAGTCTGATGCGTGCCCCCATGAAATATGGACTCTTTTTTCTGGATATCTATGGAGCTGAGGATCATGGACGTTCTGTTATCGATGCCTTAAAAAGTGCTAATGTTCCCGGTAAAATTGCATTAGTTCTGCCGGAAGACATTCCTTTTTCCTATCAAAATGCAATTGAAGGACTTCTAACCATTCAAAAACCCCTGATTGCAACAACGCTCCATCAGCTAATCAAAGATGCGCATAAAGAACAAATGCAGACCGTTGTTCCGAAAGTAGAGATTCGAAGTGAAAATGAAACTTACTATGTTCCTTTAGAGCAGATTATTTATGCTCAGGAAATCAATCACTTTGTTTATGTCCATTTAGACAATGGTTCTACTCTCACCATGCTTGGAGAAATCAGGGATTTTTATCGCTGGGTAAATAATCATAAAGAATTTATACATATAAAAAAAGACACGGTTCTAAATCTAAACCATGTCATTTCTTCATCCAAAAAGGAATATCATATGTCAAATGGCGAAGTGATCACACTTCCCCGCTTTTCATTCCTTAAACCGCAACAATAATGCCGCCATCATTGGCATACATACTACTGATACCCCTCGTATCCAAAATTCTGATTGAGGCAAACAAGCCGGTCTTTTCCAATATGTCCTTTACATATAAAGCTCTTTTTTTAGCATTGCAATGTGAAATCATCAAATCTCTGCCGGGAGTAATCTGCTTATCTTTTATGATTTCTTCACACATACTAATCAAAGCTTTTCGCACTCCGATCTTTTGTCCTAACTGGGTAATTGTTCCCGTATTATCCGCACTCATAACAGGTTTGATATTTAAGGTAGATGCCACAATTGACTTAATTCCGGTCAGTCTTCCGTTTTTACGCAGAGTATCCAGATTATCAAGAACAAAATATGTGGTCTGATCATCTTTATACTGCTCGCCCTGAATTACAACCTGTTCAAAATCCAGTCCTGATTCCTTTAATTCAAAAATTTTTAATCCCAATAAAGTCTCCCCGATAGACGCAGAACAGGAATCAAACACATGGATTTTGGCATCCTCATGATCTTCATAATACATTTCTATAGCGGTCCTTGCACTGTTATAGCTTCCACTCAGATTCCCGGACAATGTCACGATATATACTTCATCACAACCATCAAAATGCTCCATATACTGTTCCGGTGAAGGACATGCTGATTTCGGACAGGCATCCGTACGAGTTAATATATCTAAAAACTCTGCCTGATTGAAGGTTTCGTCATCAATCTGATGCCATTCTGCAACCTGCAGTTTTAAAGAAACATGCTGAAAAACAGGGTTTTCTTCCATCTCTTTTGTAAATTCACCACAGCTATCAATTAATATCTTATACATAACAATCTCCGCACATTTTAATGTAGTTTTAATTACTACATATAATAGCACATAATAATACATTTGAAAAGATAAATATCGAAAATTGTTGTAAAGCTATAAATATCGAAAATTGTTGTGAAGCGAAAATAACTTTTACTTTTTTGCATAAAAGACCACATTGGCTTCATTGCCATTATGGAAAGACTGGAAAGCAACTTTAAAATATGCTAAGCTAATAGCGTCGAAGGTAAACCGTACACAATCAGGAGGCAATATGATTTCAATTGAAATAACCGGAATCAAAGATTTTATGAATAAACTGCTCGGCAGTGAGGCATTTGACAGTTTTTATCTGGAAGAAGCCACCATCGTTACCTTCAACACTTTCGTCATTGATGGTCATACCGTTAATTCTTTTTATAAAGGCACTGACAACGCCGGAAATCCCATGGAAATCCCCGGCTCGTTCTCTTCCTGGAAACAGATGCGTCCTATCTGCTTTTCCCTGATAAAAGGAAATCGTTCACCGGTATCTTTTAAACTGGTCCTTCATGCCGGCGACCATTATATGGAGCGGTTAAAAGCCAATTCTCAGACCTATCCCAATGCACCACATATCAAATCGCTTGCCATTAATATCCGTTTTGAAAACGGCACACTAAAATGCATTACAGGCACTTCCTATGATACCTTCATCATGGACAAAACCATTGATAATGTCTGGGACGGAGACTTTGTATCCTCCCTTACAGCAATGGGCATCCAATTTAAGCTACTGTCATAAACTTTAGTGGCTTTTGCTATCATAAACCGAAACCACTATATCAGGATGCTCTCATGCATGTCAGATAATCATACACCATTATTACTTCCTAATCTTAGGTTTCGAAATCAGCGATACCAGATAGGAAAAAATCAGCGCACTACTACATCCGGCCGCACCGGCCTTAAATCCACCCTTAAAGATACCGATAAATCCTTCCTCGTCCACAGCCTCTTTTACACCTTTCATTAGGACATGTCCAAATCCAGTCAGAGGTACACTTGCACCGGCCCCCGCGAAATCCGCAAACGACTGATAAAGCCCGATAAAACTGAAAAAAGCTCCCAAGCAGACTAATAGAACCATAATTCTGCCGGGAAGCATTTTTGTTTTTTCCATTAAAATTTGTACCAACGCGCATATCACGCCGCCAACCAAAAAAGCGATAATATAACTCATCTTTTTTCTCCATTCTATTCAAATAATATGCTGTGAATATCAAATGTAAATTTGATGCTCACCTTTGCATTTGTTGTATCAATAAGAATAGAATAACCGAAAAAGTCCGATGTTATACTCTATTTTTTTAAATATGCAATCACTTCAACTTCACAGAGTACGTTTTTGGGCAATGTCTTTACGGCAACGCAGCTTCTGGCCGGAAGTGTATTGACAAAAAACTGTCCGTATACCTCGTTAAATGCCGCAAAATCATTCATGTCAGCTAAAAAACAAGTGGTTTTTACGACATTATCATAGCTACCGCCCGCTTCCTTTAGGATTTCTCCGACATTTTTTAATGCCTGCTCTGCCTGAACAGTAATATCACCTTCCGCAATCATTCCTGTTTCCGGGATAATCGGAATCTGACCGGATGCAAATAAAAAATCTCCCGCAATAATTCCCTGTGAATAAGGCCCGATTGCTGCAGGCGCTTTGTCTGTACTGATTTTTTTCATCTTATTTCCTCCTCGTGTCTCTCAACTTTTATAGGTCATTAATTACCATCTATAAAATGATACCAGGGTCAAAAGGTCATACTTTTCATGCTCGCATGAAAAAGTATGAC
>JAEDFR010000171.1 GCA_016297945.1 Lachnospiraceae bacterium
AATGAATATCTTCATATTTGTCTGTAATCGCAAGTTTGCCGCTTTCTACGTCGTCCCGAATCCCGGTAAGACCTTTTACGATGGCATCTTTCTCATCCTTAGTCAAAATGCCTTGTTTTTGCAGCATAACTACATGTGCAATACTTCCTTCAATATCCTGACTGAAAAATTTCTGATCAAAGGAAATTGACGCATTGAACCGATATACCAGTTCGTCCGTATCCTTTGTAAATCGTCCGCCCCAAAGCTGTGCCATGTCGTTCCTCCGATTCTATGTTAAAACTAAATTTGATAATATCATACAAGCCTTGTTTTTTCAAGATGATATGAACAAAGCCTTGTTTTTTCCATACATTAATAAAAAAAGAGGAAATGAAATATGGATACCATGATTCAATTAGAAAACATTTCCTTTTCCTATCACAGACAGGATGGAGAAATCAAAGCGCTTTCCGATATTTCTTTTTCCGTAAAGAAAGGGGAATTCGTCTCCATTGTTGGTCCAAGCGGTTGTGGTAAATCAACAATTTTATCCATTTTAGCCGGTCTGCAGGAAAAAGAAAGCGGAGATTTGCAAATGAATTCCTCTGTCAAATTCGGCTATATGTTTCAACAGGATTTGTTATTACCATATCTGACTCTTTGGAAAAATGTCTGTCTTGGTCCATCCATTCACCATCAGTTAACCGGTGAAGTCTGTAAATATATTGAAGACTTATTAAGAAAATACGGATTAATTAATTTCCGAAATAAATATCCATCTCAATTGTCCGGCGGAATGCGTCAAAGAGCCGCATTAATCCGTACACTGGCACTCAATCCGGATGTTCTACTATTGGATGAGCCTTTTAGTGCTTTGGATTATCAGACCAGGCTGTTAGTCGCTGACGATATCGGAAGCATTATCCGAAAAGAAAATAAAACAGCAGTATTAGTTACACATGATTTATCAGAAGCAATCAGTTTGTCTGACAAAATCATTATTTTATCCAAACGTCCGGCAAGTGTCATCGATATTGTTAATATTTCAATTCCGGGAAAAGAAAATGGCTCTCTCTATGTCAGGGAGCAAAAAGAATTCGGAGACTATTTTCAAATACTTTGGAAGGAGATGAATACGCATGACAAATGCACATAAAGAATATTTAAAGAAGCTTTCCAAGTACAGGAAAACAATAAAATTGACACGTGGTCTGGTGTTGATTCTATTTCTCTCTATTTGGGAAATTGCTGCAAGACTTGACCTCATTGATGAATTTTTCTTTAGTTCTCCTATGGGGATTGGCAAATGGTACTACAAAGCAATCGCAACCGGAGAATTATTTACGCATATCGGATGCACCTTGTTTGAAACCATCTTAAGTTTCTTTCTGGTTATGCTTTTTTCAATCTTAATTGCATCAATTTTGTGGTTTTCAAAACCTTTAGCTGATATTTTCGAACCATCATTAGTCATTTTAAACAGCCTTCCAAAATCAGCGTTGGCACCACTCATCATTGTATGGCTCGGTACTGGAACCAAAACGATTGTCATAGCCGGCATATCTGTCGCCGTTTTTGGTTCCGTCATTAATTTATTTACACAATTTAAGCAAACGGACGAAGAAAGGGAAAAGCTGATTATTACACTGGGTGGTAACCGCTTCGATGTCTATAAAAAAATCGTTCTCCCCTACTCTGTTCCGACTCTGATTAACTTGATGAAAGTCAACATTGGGCTTTCCCTTGTCGGCGTCATAATTGGCGAATTCCTTGCTGCCAGAAAAGGACTGGGCTATTTGATTATTTACGGCACACAGGTATTTAAGCTTGATATGGTGATTTCAGCCATTATATTATTATGTTTTATTGCCTACGGTCTTTATTTTTTGATTCAGATACTGGAGAGACATATTCCGTTTATGATGGAGGAATAAGGTGATTTTGTTGCTGTATTATTGTTATCTCATTTAGATTGATGTATTATAAATAAAGAGGGTCCTTTGCTAGATAGGCGAGGGGTCCTCTTTTCAATAGTTTCTAAAACAAAAATAGCTATACAGAACATCGTTTACGCAAACATTCCATATAGCTATATATTTTTTATAATCAAATACCAATGATTCTACAATTTAATCCGATCAATATTCTTTTTCAGATCAATGGCAACAGAATTAACTCCCTGCGCATCTTTACCAATTTTACGTATAATGGAATTTGCCTCTGTCGCGCTTGCAAGTGTTTCCTCTGTACTTGCGGCATTCTCCTCAGCAATAGCAGATAATGCAGAAACAATATCAACAACCTTCACTCTGGCAGCATCAAGCTGTATTGTCCGATCTGTAATATTTTCAATTCCCTGAAGAGAGGATGCAATACCGCTTTTCACCTTTTTAAATGCTTCCTGAGTAGCTAATACATCCTGATTTTGCTGCTCGATAACATTTTTAATATCTTCCATAACAGCAACTGATTTTTCTGATTCCTGCGTAATCTTGGAAATAATATCAGCAATCTGCTTTGCAGATGTATTGGATTGCTCAGCAAGCTTTTGTATTTCTGCCGCAACAACAGCAAAACCTCTTCCGGCCTCTCCGGCTCTGGCTGCTTCAATGGATGCATTTAAAGACAACAAATTGGTTTCACTTGCAATTTCTGTAATCATTTCTACCGCAGCCTGAATTTCCGTTACACATTCATTTGTCACATTGGTCTGTTCGGATACGAGTTCCACAGCAGATCTGGTTTTATCATTGATAGCACTTAACTGTGTCAAAATCTTGGTAGCTTCATCACCTGCAGCATTCATTTCGCGGGAATTGGTTCTTAATACATCAACCTCATTGGTCGTATCAACAATCATATTGCCCATTGTAATGACATTTTCTGTTGCATTCTGCGTTTCTTCTGCCTGGTTACCGGCACCGGCTGCGATCTCATTAGTCGCATGTTCAACCTGTCCGACTGTCTCAATACTGTCTACAACGCTCTGTGTCATATTGTCAGATGCATTATATACCTGATCTGCCAGATTTTTGATTTCCAGCATAACTTCATCCAGTTTTTCTTCCAAAGCAATTACAGAAGCACTAATTTGTCCGCTTTCATCTTTTCTGAGAGAAAGCTTATCCAAATCCGGATTTCTTGAAAAATCCAAATCAGCCAGCTTTTTAATTTCCTGATTTAATATCGTGATCGGTTTTACAATTTTAAGCGCAATAACTGTAGTGAAACCTATGTAAAACAGTAAAACAAGAATTGCTACTCCTCCACTCACAGCTGCTAAATTATTTAAGCCACTAAATATTTCACTCTCATCTGCTGTAACGACAACAATAAAAGAAGCTGTACTATTGATATAATAGGAAGCATACTTTTTAGTACCTTTATAATCATATTTAATCACGGATGGCTCCGGAATATTACCACTTTCAATCTCTGAAACCAAATGCTTTACGGCTTCAATTTCAACCGGTTGTCCAATTTTTTCCGCTGTCGGATGAAAAAGCATAGTGCCTTCACCGGAAACAACATACGTATAACTGGACGAAATATCACTTACCGCAACATTTCTGACCATCCTTGAAAGTGTTCCGACATTAAATGCAACATTACTTCCCTTTTCCGCTCTAACATTTTCAATCTGTTCTCCTGTAATGGTAGCAAGATCAATCATGTAATTCTCTGTCACAGTGGAAATATTGCTTTTTGCTCTGGGAATAATGATCATCATCACAATACTGACAACAACAATCATGGAAACAGAAACCAAAGCTACAATCTTTCCTGAAATTGAAGTTAATTTTTTCATGTTATATCCCCCATAACATATACATCATTTTTTTCATAATTTACAAAGATAAAAATCTTTGAAGCCTTACCGTAACATCCTTTATATTTTAACAAATTTCTGTCTGAAATACAACGTTATAAAAGTACAAATAAAACAAAAAACACATTTGTCGTATAACACAAATGTGTTTAATAAAGCTCCCTATCGGACTCGAACCGACGACCTTCTCATTACGAG
>JAEDFR010000036.1 GCA_016297945.1 Lachnospiraceae bacterium
TGCGCTTTCGGATGGCTCGGGGCATACTTTTTTCTCACCTTTCTCTTTCTGGTATGCCTTTTGCTTGCTTTTCACACTCTTTTGGATGCTCCGGGGCATACTTTTCCCTTTTTTTTCATTCTCTTGTATGCCTTTTTCTTGCTTTTCATGCTCTTGCAAACGTCCTGGGGCATACTTTTTCCTTTTCTTTCATTTCTGGTATGTCTATCTTGCAGTTTTTGAAACATATGCTAAAATGATTGATGCTAGACATCTGACCGAATTGTCTCTTGATTGGATTTTCTATCAAGCTGATTGCGCTTGATTGGATTGTCTACCGACAGGATTGTCTCTAACCCGATTGTCTTTTATTAGGCAATTCTCAAATTCTTTAGAATGACAGAATGACATATTATGATGTTGGGGTAAAAGGTATTTTGACCCCAATGATACCAACGGATTGCTATGCACTTTGTGCTCTCGCATAAAAAGTATAACCTTTTGACCCTGGTATCATATTATCTATACGGAGGTACTTATGAAAAATAAAACAACCAGAAATTCCTTCTTATTAGTTCTGACAGCATTGATCTGGGGAATTGCATTTGTAGCACAGAGTGAAGGTGGTGATGCCATCGGACCTTATTCTTTCAACTGTATTCGATTTTTGATTGGAGGCTTCGTGCTCATTCCTGTTATTAAACTCTTAGACCGGCTGGGTTATACCGGTAAAAAATCTGCCACACCCGAATCTCAAAAGACTCTGCTAAAAGGCGGCGTCATATGCGGAATTATTCTATGCATTGCATCCAACCTCCAACAGGCGGGTATTTTTATGGGCTGTCCGGCCGGAAAAGCCGGTTTTTTAACCGCCTGTTATATTATACTGGTTCCAATACTTGGACTATTCTTAAAAAAGAAATGTTCTATAAGAGTCTGGATTGGTATCATCCTGACCGTAATTGGTTTATACTTACTATGTTTAAATGAAACCCTGACCTTACAACCGCAGGATATTCTGGTTTTAATCTGCGCGTTATGCTTTGCTTTTCATATTCTTGCGGTGGATTATTTCACACCGCTAGTGGAAGGAATCCGCATGTCCTGCATCCAATTCTGGGTTGCCGGATGTATTACTGCTGTTCCTATGCTACTCTTTGAGATGAAACCCTTTAGCGGAAACCTTTTTATATGGGGAAGGGCTTTTCAGACATCTGATGCCTGGATTCCTCTTTTGTATGCCGGAATTCTTTCCTGCGGCGTTGCATATACACTGCAAATCATCGGACAGGAAGATGTAAATCCTGCAGTGGCATCCTTGCTCATGAGTTTGGAATCGGTCTTCTCTGTTTTAGCAGGTTTTCTTTTATTACACCAGAAACTGAGTGTGCGCGAATTATCCGGATGCGCATTTATTTTTGCAGCTGTCATTCTGGCACAACTTCCTGTCAAAGAAAAATCACATCCCAAAAAAGAAAGTGACAAAGGGAAAACAAAATAAACAATTTGACTAATTCATTCAGAACATGGTTTCAGAATATAAAATCGGAATATACATTGAAATAATAAAAAAGAATAATAGACAAAGCAAAAACCCCAACAAACGTTGGGGTTTTCGCTTGAATTCTTATGAGGGGGGGGGGAGATAGTGAGTTTTGCTTCAACTATCTTGATACCTACTATACTGACAAAATGTGTTCATTTTGTGATTAAAATATGAAAAAAAATGAAACTTTCTTAACCGTTTCTTTATTTTTTATTACCTTTTCGGATTTGTGTTCCTATTTTATATCTTTATCACCGGCTTTTACAAGGTTTCGTATCTTTCTTAGCGCCATAAGCGAACAAAAATAATGACCGGTTTCAACTGTCTGAAGACAAAGTCTGAGTTTTGAAACCGGTCATTTAATAATACTTTGTGAGCATGGCGCTTAGAAAGCCTAGAAACCGAAGTACAAGGAGATGAAGATATAAAATAGGAACACAAATCACAAAAGGGAATCATTTTTACACCGTCACAATTACCACATCCTGAATCAATGTTTCCATTGTATCCTGTGGAATCATTCCACTCTCCAATGTTGTCGCATTAGCAGCCGATACGCCTGCGGCAAACTTCATGGTATCTTCGTCATTCAATCCCTGAATCATCCCTAAAATCATGGCTGCAACGACACAGTCTCCGCATCCGACGGTGTTGACTTTTTTAATCCGCGGCGGAACTGCTTTTATCACTTTTGTTTTCGTAATCTGTAAAAGTCCCTTATCTCCCATGGACACTACAACCTTAACAACACCAGCCTTAATATATTCATATGCGGCCTGAATGATTTCAGCCTCCGTGGAAAGCTTTTTGCCAACCGCATATTCTAATTCCCGACGATTGGGCTTGATACAGTATGGCACAGCTTCAATTCCCCGCTTTAAAGGTTCACCGCTTGCATCCAAAAACGCTTTTGCGCCATGATCATTGCAAATCTTAATCAGTTTGGCATAAAAATCTTCGGGAAGTCCTTCTGTCAGGCTTCCGGATAAAACAACATACTCGCTGATTTTTACCAGTTCACGGAAACGGTCCATGAAATCTTCACGTTCAAAAGAAAGGATCTTCGGACCCGGCTCTAAAATCTCTGTGACATATCCGTCATCACCGATGATATTCATATTAGAACGCGTTAAGCCGCGGATTGTTGTAAAAGATGTATTAACCCCCATATTGCGCAGCTCTTCTTCAATAAAATCGCCGGTATAGCCTCCAACAAATCCGGTCGCCGTTACATGTGCATCAAACTGTCTCAATACCTTTGTAACATTAACTGCCTTCCCACCCGGAATGCTGACCAAATCCCGCATACGGTTAATCTGACCAATCATAACATTGGATGTGTTATAAGTTTTATCAATTGCCGGATTACAGCTTACTGTTAATATCATATGTACCCCTCACTATGTTTTATTATTTTTCATCTTACTTTATGGTTTTCTAACTATGTTCTAATTTTACTTCTCTTGTCTACCATTCGCACGCTCTGATTTAAGTTTACATAATTTAGATAATTTTGTCTAGTGCAATGTTTTCTAAATGCTGAGGATTTTTCTCATATGCTATCGGGAAAATAGTCAAATGATATGATGTAGTTAATAAAAAGACATTGTTCTAGTATCTTTTCATTAATACCACTCAATATGGCGTATTTTCATCTGCAAAGAACGACAGTTTCCATACTCATTCCACTCCGGTGAATAGGCAATTCTCGCTCTCTTTTCTGTACTGTTTATATAATCCTGCATAAAAGCATCACCGTCGCAAAAACAAATCCCAACAGCTGTACTGTTTTCTTCATTTCTAAGTTGCATACGAACAACATTATGCTTATCACCCATCACTCGAACCTGACTGACATAAACTCTTTCGGCAAAAAGTGGCTTTTCATTCCCATTTCCATAGGGCTCCAGTTTTTCGAGTTCAGTCATCAGACGATCGGATACCCAACCAAGCTTCATTTGCAAATCAAGCATCAGCGTCTCTTCCAGATCACAATCACGAAGAGTACAGACCTCATTGATTCGCTCACGGAATATTTCAACCCGATCCGGCGGCAAAGACAGTCCGGCTGCAAGCTTATGACCTCCATACTTTAAAAATATATCCTTAACTTTTGTCATTTCATCATACATATGATAGGCTTCAATGCTTCGACCGGAGCCTTTTACACAATCATCTCCATTTGTCAAAACAAAGGTCGGACGATAATACTTTTTGCAAAGTCTTCCCGCAATAATGCCTGCCAATGATTCATGCACATCAGGAAGATAGATAACCAGTACCCGATCTTTTAATAGTCCCTGTGCCGCTATCATTTCATAAGCTTTCTCTTCCCCCTGCGTTGTTAAATCCTGTCTTTCCTGATTTAACAGTTTCAACCTCATCGCAAGAATATCCGCTTCTTCTTTTGTCGTAGCGCACAACAGTTCAATCACACGATATGCATCATCCAGACGTCCGGAAGCATTAAAACAGGGTCCCAAAACAAAACCGATATGATAAGGGGTAATCTCTTTATTCTCCAAATCACACGCAGAAATTAATGCCTGCAATCCCATGTTTGGGAATGTTTTCATCTTTTTCAATCCGTACTTTACAATGATACGGTTCTCATCAATCAGATCCATAACATCTCCGACCGTTGCAAATGCCGCAAACACCAGACATTCCTCAAGCACGGCATACGCCTTTTTGCAAAAGACTTGTTCATCTGTATTTTTAAAAGAATTCCGTCCATCTGCATAATGCTGTTTGTGCTCATCTATCTTCTGAGCATCCTGTCCATTTGCTCTTTGAACATTCTGTTCGGCAGCACTCTGAGAAACCAGTCTCCCCTCATTCTGACAATCTCGTTCGTTTCCTTTTCGACATACATTGCACACCCGCTGTATCAGCGCACAAATTACTTTATACGCCACTACGGCACCACAGATATTCTGAAACGGATAGGTACAATCCTCCTGTTTGGGATCGATCACAGCATCCGCAGGAGGCAGAATATAATTTCGACCTCCATCCGTATCTTCATAAGGCACTTCATGATGATCGGTTACAATGACACAAATCCCATGTTCCTTTGCCCGCATAATCTGATCATGTGCCGCAATCCCGTTATCACAAGTAATGATCAAATCCACGCCATCCTCCACGGCTTCATCAATCAAACGGTCGTTTAGCCCATATCCGTCTGTTACACGGTGTGGAATCCGGATATCAATGCCCTCACAACTTTCCTTCGCAAAGGAAAGACCTTTGTACAATATGTATGCGGAACAAATTCCGTCAATATCATAATCTCCGATAATCCGGATACGTTTGTTTTTCTGTATGTATTCTTCCAGTAAAGAAACCGCTTTTTTCATATCTTTTAACAACATCGGATCATACATATCTGCCTGTGTTCCGTTTAAAAAGCGCTCCACCTGCACATCCTCCGTAATCCCTCTGTTTACCATGATTTTTGCAGTCAACGGACTAATCCCATGCTGCTTTGCCAAAAGATCAAAATCTGCTCTTTTGGGATTCAATTGCCACTTCATATCATTCCTCTTTCTGAAAGAAAAGGACATTATTCCACGCAAACGAATAATGTCCCTCTATTCATGTTTTATCTTATTTCCGATTTTCTTTTAATCTTTTTCCATATATCATTATTTGTCTTAACACCATGAAGTGAGTAATAAATAATTTTTTCACTCATTGATGTATCCAATTGCTACATTGATATGTGTTTTTCATAATTTTTAAACATATCAGTCCATATAGCATCCTTTTTTATTTCCTCACGGTACTATACTAAAAGATAGACAAAATACCCCACATAGCATAAAAGCATCGTAATTCCGACCGGACGTGAAAGCTTATGGTTTTTCAAAACGCCAAGCCAGAGTATGATACCGGCTCCGACAGCAACCAGACTGTCTATGATGAAATTACTCTGGAAAATGACCGGTGTAACCAGCGCAGTTGTTCCACATACAAACAAGACATTAAAAATATTACTTCCGACAATATTGCCGATTGCAATGTCTGCTTTTTTCTTATGCGCAGCCATAATACTGGTAACAAGCTCCGGCAGGGAAGTTCCGAATGCCACAATGGTAAGTCCCACAAATCGCTCTGACATTCCAAAAAATCTGGCAATCGCACTTGCAGAATCAACAGCAACATCGGCCCCCCAGACAACCAGTACGGCACCGACAATTCCCAGAATAATTAAAAGCCATACCGGCTTACTCTTCTCCGGTTTGGTTTCTTCTTTGTTTTTCTTTGCCATCATGAGCAAATAAACCATATACAGAATGAAAAGAGCCCACATCACAAGACCTTCTGCAAAAGTTATGACATTGCCTGACATTCCAAATAACAGCATCACAACCATGGTCAAAAGCATAAACGGCATCTCATAACGGACGGTGGATTTTTGTACCGCTATGGTTGTAATCACAGCGGTGATACCAAGAATAACTAAAATATTCATGATATTACTGCCCACAACATTTCCTACGGTAATGCCCGCATTACCTTTCACAGCCGAAGCAATACTGACCGCGGCCTCCGGTGCGCTTGTTCCCATCGCCACAATCGTCAAACCGATTACCAATTGCGGAATACCGAATTTTTCTGCAATCCCGGCGACACCTTCCACGAACCAGTCTGCTCCTTTTACAAGCATCACAAATCCAAGTACCAATAATAAAAACTGAACAATCAAATCCATTTTAATCCTCTGCCTTTTTGTTTTCTATTTTGTTTTCTATTTTTTTTATGATATATGACATAAAATACCGCAATTACGCCGTTTTATTCCATAACTGGCATTCTTTTTCTCATGCGATCTTATCTATTTCTTTCTACAATTTCATACTTCTGTCACAGAAAGTAACCCGATTAGGACGAATTTCAAATGTTTGCAGATTGAAAAAATGCAAAACACGTAGCAATCCGCTGGAATTACAGGGTCAAAAAATCATACTCTCAAGATACAATGATAAAAATGAAAAAGCCAAAAGATAAATTCCTACATAATAAGTACTTTACATCTTTTGGCTTTTCTTTTCAATAAAGAAACTCAGTTTTATATTTTATTTATTTTTTTGTTGCTTTTTTAACAATATACTTCTTCATCACAAACCACAAAGCACCGGTGATGCAGACAGAAGAATAGGCTCCGCAGATAATACCTACCATCAAAGGCAGAGCAAATTCACGGATACTTGTCACACCTAGGATATACAATACCGCTACCATGACAAAGGTCGTGAAGGAAGTATTGATACTTCTTGACAAGGTCTGTGTAATACTGGTGTTAACAATGTTATCCAGCTCAGTCTTCTTGGGCATTTCTTTTATGTTTTCACGGATACGGTCAAAAATAACGATGGTCGCATTAATGGAATAACCGACAATGGTCAACATACATGCAATAAAGGTATTTCCGACGCTGGTCTTGCTGATTGCATAAAATGCCAGAACAACCAAAACATCATGAACCAGGGCAACAACCGCACTGGTTGCAAAACGGATATCGCTGAAGCGAATCCAGATATATAAAAGCATACAAAGTGTTGCAATGACAACGGCAACAACGGCGTCCGATTTCATTTCCGAACTGATTGTCGCACTGATTGTCTCAGACTGAACATCATCGGAAGAAACCTGGAAATTGGTATCTAACATATCTTCCACCGCTTCTCTTTCTTCTACCGAAAGGCTTCTTGTCTTAATAACAACCTCTGTTGTTCCACTTACCTTCTGTGTCTGAACCGCACCGTCTCCGGTAATCTTTTCAAACAACGGAACTACTTTGGAATCCAGTTCTTCAATGCTCATATCTTCATTGAAAGTAACGGTTGTGGAAGTACCGCCAACGAATTCCATGGAGTAATTTAATATATTGCCGGTTGATGATTTATTCACACCAAGCATCACAAATCCGCCAACAATCACAACTAAGGAAATGGCAAAGAAAACAGCTTTTTTACTTAAGAAATTAATAGCCTTATGTTCTTTTCCGATACCATACCACTTTTCATCCTGGAAACCGACTGCATAAAAGAGATGCAGTAATACTCTTGTTACCACCATGGCAGTAAACATGGAAAGAATGATACCAATCATCAAAGTCTGGGCAAATCCCTTTACCGTACCGGATCCTTTTAATGCCAACACAACTGCCGCAATAAAGGTTGTGATATTTCCATCGACAATGGCTGAAGTAGCTTTATCAAAACCAATCTTAATGGAAGATTTTACCGTCTTTCCGGTTGCAAGTTCCTCCCTGATACGGGCAAAGATGATGACATTGGCATCAACCGCCATACCAATAGCAAGAATAACACCGGCCACACCCGGAAGTGTCAGAGTGAGATTAAAGCCGTTTAATACTAACAATGTCATAATGACATAAATCAACAATGCAATGGCTGATGTCAATCCGGGAACAAAGTAAACCACAATCATAAATACGCAGACAATGGCAAGACCGATTGCACCGGCTTTCAAACTGGTCTTAATGGCATCAGAACCAAGCTGTGCTCCGACAACATTGGAACGCATTTCCTCAAGCTCCAAGCTAAGTCCACCGATACGAATGGTGGAAGCCAGTGTTTTAGCTTCTTCAATGCTGTCCATACCGGTAATCTGTGCCTGTCCGCCTGTAATAACGGAAATAACATTTGGTACGGATACCAGCTCTCCATCATAATAAATACCAATGGATTCACCTCTGTTGTAAGCACGCTCTGTAGCCTTTGCAAATGCTTCCGTACCTTCCTGCGTAAAGGTCAGTTCAACTACATACTCCATCTCCTGCAATGCACCGCTACTCTGAGTAGCACCGGCATCTGCAGCGGCAACTTTTGTACCATCCAAAGGAATGGAACCCTCTGCCATCAATTCATCAATGGATTTGGTCAGGGAATAAATATATTTTCCTTTTTCTTCATCAAAACCGGTTAACGTATAATTTGCTTCACCGGCTTCGTTTGTCTGATAAATAAAATACAGACTTCCGGGCTGACCCAATTCCTGCAATATCGCATTAGCATCCGATACACCGGGAATTTCGATATTGATACGATTATCACCTTCCTGATAAACCTGAGCTTCGGTAGAATAGTTTTCTACACGTTTCTGCAGTTTGTAAATGGTATCTGACATATCTTCGGAAGAAGGTGCTTCCTCTCCCACAACCTGATATGTGATGCTGACACCACCTGCTAAATCCAGACCCTGTTTAATATTTGCCATTGATCCGGTTTTTCCCGATCCAATACCGAAAAAGGCAACATAGCCCATTCCGACTGCTGCGATCAGAAAAAGAATCAGCAATACGGCAGCTGTTCTTTTTTTCATGTTAGTTCTCCTCTCCTGCAGCCAAAGCTGCTTTGATCATAATCGCACATTCAATCCGTTTTCTCTGTAATTCACATCCGATATCATATGCATCATATATACTGTTTCCAAAATTATATGCATTGGCAGCACAACCGCCGCTACAATAAAATTTGGCAAAACAATTCTTACATTTTTCCTTGGCATAGACATTACAGCCTTTAAACTGTTGCATGATGTCAGGACGTACAATCCCATCATCCACATTTCCCATTAAAAACTCTTCCATACCAACAAACTGGTGACAAGGATAAAAATCTCCCCATGGAGTAACCGCCAGATATTCCGTTCCGGAACCACATCCGGACAATCTCTTATAAACACAGGGCCCGCCTTCCATATCAATCATAAAATGAAAGAAATTAAAATTCCTGCCGGTCTGCTTACGCTCAATAATCATTTTGGCAAGTTTATCATATTCTTCCTTAATAATCGGAACGTCTTGTTCTGTAATGGCATAATCTTCTTTTTCGTCGGCAACAACCGGTTCAACTGAAATCTGTTTAAAACCAAGATCAGCCAGATGCATAACATCATTAGCAAAGTCAAGATTGTTATGCGTAAAGGTTCCCCTTACATAATAATTCATCTGATTGCGGCTTTCTGCCACTTTGATATACTTGGGGACAACTTCGTCATAACTACCCTGTCCGCCCCGATGCGGTCTCATCAAATCGTGAATCTCTTTACGTCCGTCAATACTTAAGACAATGTTACTCATCTCGCGGTTGACAAATTCAAGAATTTCATCATTTAGAAGTACACCGTTGGTTGTCAGGGTAAAACGGAACTTTTTATGAAAGGGCTCTTCCAAAGACCGTCCGTAATTGACAAGATCTTTGACCACCTGCCAGTTTAACAAGGGTTCTCCCCCAAAAAAATCAACTTCTAAATTGACTCTGTTGCCGGAATTCTTTACTAAAAAATCCAAAGCCTTTTTTCCGACTTCATAACTCATAATGGCGCGTCTGCCGTGATATTCTCCCTCTTCCGCAAAACAGTATTTGCAAGCCAGATTACAATCATGAGCAATATGTAAACACAGAGCCTTTACCACTGTTTCACGTTCTTTGAATTGTTCAATATACGGCTCATAGATATCTTCCGTATATAAAAGTCCTGCCTCATACAGTTCTGATATTTCATCAACTGCCTCGGCAATATCACTTTCCGAATAATGCCTGTCTCTATCTGACAACACTTTAAAGGCAACATCTGATACTTTTTCTTTATCAGACTTTGCCTTAATACATTCTTCTAATTCGGGGATCAAA
This sequence comes from Lachnospiraceae bacterium, assembly GCA_016297945.1. Lineage (GTDB taxonomy): Bacteria > Bacillota > Clostridia > Lachnospirales > Lachnospiraceae > UBA2882. The sequence goes on from JAEDFR010000036.1 coordinate 10,195, forward strand.
TCATACACGACATCATCAACGACATGAACGGCACCGCTATTGACATCCAAAGCGATTTTAAAACCGTTGTTTTGATATACATGTACCACGTTTGTTTTCTCCTTATTTGGGGACAGTTCTTTTTTGTCACAAAGAGTGTCCCTATGTCATATTCTTTGTTTCATGAAAAGGGGCGTAAACCAAAAAACGTCCCCATGAAAAAGCAGCGACCGCAATCGCTGCTTATGAAACATCGTATTATTTAACCTGTTCGCAACTCTGATTGCCAACTGTGCAGGATGTTTTGCAAGCTGACTGGCAAGATGTCTGGCATTCACCGCAACCGCCTTTTTTCACAGTTTTCTTAAGGTCTCTTGTGCTTAATGTTTTGATATGCTTCATGAACATAGCCTCCTTATTCACTTAAACAGTTTCTATCCCGAAACTGTACTCTTTGGCAATTATAACATAGTTTTTTCTGTATTGAAAGACTTTTTTTCTAGCTTAACATCCCGCCTAACATTCCGCCGCCTGCACAAAGAAGATAGGTTGTAATCATTCCTCTTCCCACCACCATGTCCGATACGCCACCAATCATGGAAACCACAGTTAAAATCAGAAAATAGACACTTCCGAGAATCAGTCCCCACAGGAATTTTTTGACTTTAAATCGCTTTCCAGCTACAAATCCCGCAAAAAATGTCATGCAGACATAAATAACAATAACGGCCATATTTACCACATTTTCCGAAATACGGAATTTATACAAGATAAATGCCAAAAGCAAAAGACATCCTGCCGTCAGAACATAAGATGCCACCAATATCACCAGTGCCGACAAAATTTTTTGATCTTTTTGTTCCCGTTTCAACATCCATTTTCTCATATCCAACCTCTTCTTTCTTTCAAATTTATTTTGTATGAATAAATAAGTATATTTCCTAAAAAAACAATTTCTTAAAAGCACAATGTCAAAATGAGTGTGTTTTACACTTCGTTTATCTTTCGTTTATACAAACTTTACTTGACAAATTCAAAGTATATATAGTATCTTTCCTTATACATAAATACTATGAAAAAAGATTTCATTTATGTATTATTTATGTATAAAATATGTTTTAGGACTGCGAGAGCACAAAGTGCGTAGCAATCCGTTGGTATCATGGGGTCAAAATACCTTTTGCCCCCAACATCATATGTTTAATAATATTTAGAAACAGTATTTTGAGACACTACAAATTCAGAAAAGAGGTTAATTTTCACTTGGACACATCAGATGCCATACAACTTATCATTCTTATCATTTTACTTTTTCTTTCCGCATTTTTTTCTTCTGCGGAGACAGCCCTTACCAGCGTCAACCGAATAAAAATGAAAACCCTTGCGGATGAAGGCGATAAAAAAGCACGGATCGTTCTGGATGTTTTAGAAAACACCGGAAAGATGTTGAGCACAATTTTAATAGGTAATAACATCGTAAACATTACAACCACAACCCTTGCAACCGCACTGACAATCCGCTTGTTCGGCAGTGTGTTTATCGGTCTTGTCACAGCAATACTGACAGTTTTAGTGCTGCTATTCGGCGAAATCGTCCCCAAAACTGCTGCAAGCATTAATTCCGAAAAAATGGCAAGGGTATATGCACCCATTATCCGCGTTTTAATGTTTCTTCTGACACCGGTCATTTTTATCATCGACAAACTTTCTGTTTTCTTTTTAAAATTGGCAGGAATTGACAGCGAAACGGCACACAGTGCCATGACAGAAAGTGAATTAAAGACATATGTTGAAGTCAGCCACGAAGACGGTGCTATTGAAACAGAAGAAAGGGAAATGATTTTAAACGTATTTGATTTCGGTGATTCTCTTGCAAAAGACATCATGATTCCACGAATTGAAATGACAATGATTGATGTGGATGCATCTTATACCAAGCTGCGCACGCTGTTTAAAAACACGTTGTTTTCGCGTATTCCCGTATATGAGGGAGATAAAGACAATATCATCGGAAGTGTCAACTTAAAAGACTTTTTCCTTGTCAATAAAAAGACGGATTTCAACATCCGGAATATCATGCGCGACATCTATTACACTTATGAAACCAAAAAGACAGACGATTTGATGGTAGAAATGCGTGAAAGTGCCAATAATATTGCAATCGTACTAGATGAATACGGCTCTGCCGTGGGACTAATTACATTGGAAGATTTATTGGAAGAAATTGTAGGTGAAATCCGCGATGAATATGATACGGAAGAAGAAGAACTCATTAAGGAAATAGGTCCCAACACCTATGATATTGCCGGTTCCATGAAGCTTGACGATATCAATGATGTATTGGATACCGACTTCACATCCGAAGATTATGACTCCATCGGCGGTATTATGATTGAATGTCTGGATCACATTCCCAAGAAAAATGAAATTGCTGTTTTGGAAGACGGCACACAGATACAGGCTTCCAACATTAACAAGAACCGTATTCTGCGCGTCATTGTTACCCTGCCTGTACATACACCGGCGGACGAAGATGAAGCAAGCACAAGCCAATCCGATCAATCATCTGACGAAGTAACGCAGAACTGATGTGAATATGCAAAAAACGCGAATATATGGAGCTTTTGACCTTAGATGCAGACTTTTTTCTCTGCCGTCGTTTCTCACTATTTATTATTCGCAACTTTGGGGACATAGCCAGTCGCCCTAACAGAAATTATATATCTTTGCCCGCGAAATTTGGCGAGGTTTCCTGGCATTTCTTAGCGGCATAAGCGAACAAAAAATAATGCCCGGTTTCAACTGTCTGAAGACGAAGTCTGAGTTTTGAAACCGGGCATTTAATATATACTTTGTGAGCATGCCGCTTAGAAATGCCGGAAACCGAAGTATGAAGCGGCAAAGATATATATTTCTGTAGGGGTGACTGCCATCCCGCAAAGATTGCGAACCTTGTGAGAAACGCGGCAGAGCGTCTGCATAATCGGTCTGCAAGCTCCATATATACGCGATTTTTGCATTTATTTTTAGGAACAGGCATCCGAACAGTGAGAAATCATAGTAATCTTTTCACAGAAAGCATTGTGATAGGAAGAAACGGACAAAAAACAGTTCTCGCACGGCTGAAATTCTTTTGTGAAGATTTCAGTCGTCTTTTTATCTTTATCTAAGAGACCTGCAATTCCAATTCCGGTTAATTTTACCGCGCTTTCTTTTCTTGTCCACCAGCGTGTAAAAAAGATATCCTTCTCATCCTGATTCACAATCTCATCCATCTGAGCTATTTCTTTTTCAGAAGCGATTTTAAAAAACAGTTTTTCCTTATAAGCGCGAATTCCTTCTACATCCACGCCAATTTCTGCTTCATCACAAGCACAGACTGCAAAATCGTCTGCATGCGAAAGATTTACATAAAATCCATCTAGGTAGGGAAAAAACAGCTTGCCGGCATTTGTCACATCGGCTTTTTCCGAAAGGGAAACGCCATGTTCTTTCATACAAATACCCAAAAGATACGAAGCTGCCAGACTTCGTTTCTGATCTGCTTCATTTTTATAGGAATCTGCCAGTTTCATCCGGAATTTAGGAATTTCTCCCAGTAACTGTTCTTTTGTCATCGACCGGAATAATTCCGATATTCTGCAAAAATATAGTTTCATTTTTAACCCAGTCCAATGTTTTTCTATATCAAGTTCGCTATTCGTTAATCGTTTATCAAGTTTGTTGTTTTCCCTGATTTTATTAACCCAGCCCACCATTTTTCTGTAATCCAAGACGATAAACGGCATCCGACTTATCCGCCATTCTGTCATAAATCATATCCAGCCACTGACGGTTCAAATTCGTGGAATTTAAAATAGTAATACGGTCAGGTCTTGTACTTCCTGCCTTTAACCAGGCATCTGCAAAGATATCCTTTGTAATGCCGTAAACAGCCGGGTCTAAATCAATACCGTAAGCGCGACAGACTTCTACAAGCTGTGTTTCATCTCTTCCCTGGAAAATACAAGCTCCGACGCTTCCTAGTGCAACAGCAAGTCCATGTGAAATCTTGATTTCCGGGTAAAACTCTTCTATGGCATGACAAAACAGATGCTCGCTTCCGCTGCTTGGTCTGGACGAACCGGCAATCTCCATGGCAAGACCTCCCATAACCAAAGATCTTGACAGAATACGGATAAAGGTTTTATTGGTAAGATCCTTATTATCTGAATGATAAACCGTATCGTAACTCATGCGGGCAATGGCATAGGCAAAATCATCCAACGGCTTTCCTTCTTTTTCTGCGGACAGTTTCCAGTCAAATAGTGCCGTATGTTTGCTGATCGTATCACCGATACCGGATAAGGTCTGCCCCTTGGGTGCTTTCATAATCATATCGGTATCTACCAAAATCGCCGTAGGAATTTTGCTTCCCAACGTTTTCCGGCTCTTTCCTTCCATTCCCAGTACGGAAAAGGGAGATGCCAACGAATCATTACTCAATGTCGTGGGCAGGCAGATATAGGCGGTTTTACTGACAAATGCCGCATATTTGGCTACATCCAAAACACGTCCTCCGCCAAAACCAATCACGACTTTGACATTTGCCATGCTGATATATTTTGCCAGTGCTACAGCCTGTTCATAGTCACCCTGTACAACTTCATACACCTCTGCGCCACCGAAATCTTTTTGAATTTCACTGACAATATCCGGATATAAATTCATTAGAAAATTTTCGCTTACAAGAATGGCTTTTTGCCCCTTGATCTCCGGTACATATTTGTAAACGGTTTCATCCACATGGTTAAAAACCCCTTCTTCCACTACCAGACAAAGAGGCAGATTAAAACTCGAATACTGGCTCATATCAATTCTCCTTTTCACTGAACTAAGAAATGCACAACCATTTCCCCGAAAAACCGTTTTACGATTCGCACATGTTTCGTCGCAATTGAAAACGGTTTTAATCTTCAAAATAAATTGTGCATTTTCTTTGTTATATTGAATTTATTCTTCTGTTTTTTCTTCGGTCGCTTCCACCAGATTTAACGCAATCTGTAATTCATCCAACTGTTTTTGATCAACCACATCGGGTGCATTGGTTAATAAGCAGCTTGCATCTTTTACCTTGGGGAATGCAATAACCTCGCGGATACTGTCTGCTTTTACCAAAAGCATAACCAGTCGGTCCAGACCATATGCAAGTCCGGCATGCGGAGGTACACCATATTTAAATGCATTCAATAAAAAGCCAAAGCGCTCCCATGCACTTTCTTTTGTGAAGCCTAACACTTCAAACATCTTTTCCTGAATATCGTTCTGATGAATTCTGACAGAACCGCCACCTAATTCAACGCCGTTTAATACAATGTCATAAGCCTTTGCTCTGACGCGGCCGGGGTCGGTATCAATATACTGCCAGTCTTCTTCCATCGGCATGGTAAAAGGATGATGCATTGCCACAAACCGTTCTTCTTCATCGCTCCACTCCAATAACGGGAACTCTACAACCCATAAGAAATTGAACTGATTTTCGTCTATCAATCCCAGTGAATGACCAAGCTCTAAACGAAGTGCACCAAGCACACTCCAAACGATTTTATTCCGGTCTGCCGCAAATAACAATAAGTCACCCTTTTCGCCATCCATAGCTTTTACCAAAGCATCCAGTTCCTCTTCTGTCATGAATTTAGCAAAGGAGGATTTGTAAGTACCATCTTCCAAAACTGCCAGATATGCAAGACCTTTTGCACCGTTTCCTTTTGCAGAATCAACCAGTGCATCAATTTTCTTACGAGGCATGCCTGCCTGTCCTTTGACATTGATACCTCTGACAGATCCACCGGCCTCCAAGGCAGATGTAAATACACCAAAACCACAGTTTTTTACAACATCGGATACATTGACAAGCTCCATACCAAAACGGGTATCCGGCTTATCGGAACCGTAACGGTCCATCGCATCCTGCCATGTAATGCGCGGTAAGGGAAGTTCCACCTTTAATCCGATTGCTTTCTCACAGACATCGGCAATCAGTCTTTCATTGACATCCATAACATCTTCTGCATCGACAAAAGATAACTCCATATCAATCTGGGTAAATTCCGGCTGTCTGTCTGCACGTAAATCTTCATCTCGGAAGCATTTTGCGATCTGGATATAGCGATCATAACCGGAGCACATCAAAAGCTGTTTAAAAAGCTGTGGTGACTGTGGAAGTGCATAAAAATTACCGGGATGCACACGGCTGGGGACCAGATAATCTCTGGCACCTTCCGGTGTAGATTTATTTAAAATCGGGGTTTCAATCTCCAAAAAGCCCTCTTTTGTCATAAAGTCACGGACTTCGGCACAAATTTTACTTCTTAAAATCAGGTTTCTCTGAATATCCGGACGTCTTAAATCCAGATATCTGTATTTCAAGCGAATTTCTTCTTTGGTCTTGCTGTTTTCTTCAATCGGGAAAGGAGGGGTCTCTGATTCGGAAAGAATACGAACCTCCTTAGCAATAACTTCAATATCGCCGGTTGCAAGATTTTCATTAACCGCACCTTCACGCTTACATACTTTGCCGACAACCGCAATCACAAATTCGCTTCGCATTTTCTCTGCTTTTGCAAAGCTTTCACTGCCGCACTTATCTTCTTCAAAAATAATCTGCAAAATACCGCTGCGGTCTCTTAAATCCACAAAAATAATACCGCCTTTATTTCTCTGTTTCGCAACCCATCCCATAACGGTTACGGTTTCACCGATGTTAGCATTGCTAACTTCCGTGCAGCGATGCGTGCGTTTTAATCCTTTCATTGATTCTGCCATTTTACTGCCTCCTGAAGTATTATTAATTACATCTTAAGCGGATCTTTATAAAAATCTTCAAATTCTTCATATCCCTCTTCCATAAGCTGCTGCTTCTGGAATTTTTTATTTTTGTTCATGCGCACAACCAAAACCTGCCTGCCGGCAGCTCTTTCTTCCTGCGCTTTTGCAATGACTTTGCATAAATCCTGTGTAGAAATTCCCTTTTCAACAAGATAGGCAATCTTCTTTGCCTGATCCGGGATTTGGAAGTTTTCATCCATCAGAATGGTAATGATACGTTCAAATCCGATAGAAAAACCACATGCCGGTGTATCCTGTCCCGTAAAACGGCCAACCATCTTGTCATAACGGCCTCCGCCTGCCACGGAACTGCCAAACTGCGGCATTTCAATTTCAAAAATAGTTCCGGTATAGTAAGACATACCTCTTACCAATGTCGGATCGAAAATGATTTCAAAATCCGTATCTACCGTTGCAGAAACACTTTCTTTGATCTCGGTCAAATTCTGAACAACATCCTCTTCTAAGCAGTCGCCCAAAGTCTTGCCAAGATATGCGATTCCGTCTTCTGCATTCTCAATTCCGTCAAACAATGCCATATATTTATCAACCTTGGTCTGTTCAAAACCATTGGCAACCAGATCCTCTTTGACACCGTCTTTTCCGATCTTGTCCATTTTATCCAGAATAATGAATACCGTATCCAATTCTTCCTCTGAAAAACCTGCATAAACTGCCATCGCCTTTAAGATTCTTCTCTCATTAATACGAACCTTAAAACCGGAAAAGCCAAGTTTTCCAAGCGTTGTGGTCGTTGCTAAAATCAATTCAATTTCTGCTAAATTGCTCGGTTCTCCGAGAATGTCGATATCACACTGAACAAACTGTCTGAAGCGACCTTTCTGCGGTCTGTCAGCACGCCATACACTTCCCATCTGCAGTGCCTTAAACGGTTTGGGAAGTACTGCTGCATTGTTGGAATAATATCTTGCCAAAGGAAGTGTCAAATCATAACGCAGACCTCCATCCACCAGGTCAGCTTCACTCTCTGCCGTTGCAAGATTCAGCTTGTCGCCTCGTTTCATAATTTTAAAAATCAGCTTTTCATTTTCACCACCCTGTTTGCTCGAAAGATTTTCAATCGATTCCACACAGGGAGTCTCAATCGGTGTAAAACCGAATTTACGATAATTCTCTTTGATTACCGCCATGACATAATCACGTATCTGCATTTCTGACGGCAATACATCTTTCATTCCGGTTACGGGTTTCTTATTTAAAGCCATAATCTGTCCTCTTTCTGTTTTTTACCAACCATATTCTACAACGTTTTAACAGATACCACAAGTAAAAACGGGGATTTTATATCGTACCAAATCCACAACCGGTCTGAGCCGCTTTTAACAAATCCCTGCGGGATGAAATTCCCAATTTTGTAAAAATATTTTTCAATGAACTCTTGACTGTATTTTCACTGATAAATAACTGTGCCGAAATCTGTTTGTTGCTCAAACCATCCATCGCCAGAATGGCAATATCATTTTCTCTTTTTGTCAAAGTCGGGAAAACTCCCGTGAAGCCTTTTTCATTTAAGTTCCGTTTTATGGTTGTCATCTTTCTGCACATGACAATCATATCTTTATATCTTTCATCTTCTTCCGCCAGTTCCTGAAGCGGCTGCATCATCCACTGTCCATATTGGGCATACAGCATAACAGGCCAGAAACCGACCAGTTGTGTACAATTTCTGATATACTGCTTAGCTTCATCAATTCTTCCCAACGAAGCTGATGCAGATGCAAAGACAAGATTTAAAGTTGCTTCCGTAAATATGGAAGGATAATCCTTCAGACTCGAAAGCATCAGTCCTCTATATGATAAAATCTGCTTATAGTTCTCATGGTGCAATGCGATGGATGCACGTAGCATATAGGAATAAGCTTCTGTCTGCGGCATGATTTCCTGTGGTGTCTCTTCCAGATTCTCAATCCATTCCCCCAGATACTGCGGATACTGAACATTCACATAGAAAAACGCTTTGCACATATCAACCGTATATGCAAGCGGCGAATTATCACGACCTCTTTGTAACACCAGTTCTATCATGGAGGACAGATTTTTTTTGATGGAATCCATATCTCCATACATGAAAGCAATCTGTGCCAGCAGATGATAGGCACTGATTTCATAGCAGACAAGGTCATGCTTTCGAAACAACCGTAATGCATCATGACACAGCAGTTCCGCTTCTTCAAACTCTGCCATATAGTAAGACTTTTCTGCTTTTGCCAGTTCTATCATTCCATCCATGGAAAAAACAGCATGACGATGCAATTCTTCAAACTGCTGTTCCATTTGCATAATCATCATATCCGGGTTTCCACCGGCATAAAACATATGTAACAAAGAAGGATTCCCGAAATTTCGGGGCACATTCCGGTCTACACTCGGCAGTTCTTTTTGTGAATACTCAAATGCCTTTTTTAAGTAAACAAGCATTTCCTCCTGATTGTTAAAGGCATTCTGATAGAGAAAGAAATAATAAGCCTTC
>JAEDFR010000003.1 GCA_016297945.1 Lachnospiraceae bacterium
TTCAGGTTGGGAAGGGAGATCATATGTCTGAAGAAGAAAGAAAGTTTTTGGAGATTGTAGATTAAAAAAGGATTTGGAAGAGGGGAAACCCGACAGGAAGTACTGCGGGGCATGAATTTTTCGGTGGCAAAAGGAGAATTTTGTGTGCTTTCAGGGCCTTCTGGTTCCGGAAAATCCACACTGCTTAACATCCTTGGCGGTATAGACAGTGCCGATTCGGGATATATATCCATAAACGGTGACAAACTGGAAAATCTGGGAGAGAAGAAACTGAAGCAGTACCGCAGAAAACACCTTGGATATGTTTTTCAGATGTATAATCTGATCGGAAATTTAAATGTAAAGGAAAATATTGAAATTGGTGCATATCTTTCAGATGATTCGCTGGATATTGATGAACTATTGAATACACTTGGACTTTATGATCACAGATATAAATTGTCAAATCAACTTTCCGGCGGGCAACAGCAGCGTGTTTCCATTGGCCGTGCCATTGTGAAGAACCCGGATATCCTGCTTTGTGATGAGCCCACCGGTGCATTGGATTACAATACATCCAAGGAAATTCTGAAACTGATTGAGGATGTGAATGCAAAATACGGGAATACCGTTATTATGGTCACGCACAATGAGGCGATTAAAAATATGGCAGATCATGTAATCAAGCTTAGAGATGGAATGGTTCGTCGTAATGAAATTAATGACAATAAAATTTCTGCAGCAGATCTGGAGTGGTAAGGGGCGTGACGAATATGAAAAATGTAAGAAACAATCGTAGAAAAAAAGTCAGAAATCCTCTGTTAAAACGAATTCACAAAGAATTGCTTGGTGATTGGAGAAAATATCTGCTGGTAAGTCTGTTTTTAATCCTTACGATCGGATATGTATGTTGCCAACGGAAGTATGATGAAAGCGGCGGATGCCGCGGTATGCGAATCCTGCAATTAATTTTGCGACGGAAGATATGGGATCCGACGAAGCAATGGGCGGCGTTCATTTCTTTCTGTTTCTATATTCTGTAGGGGTTAAGGAATATATTTTTTTAAAGGTCTTACAGAAATAGTCTGTATTGCGAAATCCGGTTTCTATGGAAATAGCACTGCCCTTTTTTTCTGTATTTATAAGGAGAAGTGCTGCCTCTTTTATCCTGTAGCATATCAGATAGTTGACCGGAGAAGACAGGCAACATTTGCTGCTATGAGAGACCATATCTTTTGTATTTGAATAGAGACCAGGAGCTCATTCATCTCATTTCTGCTAAGCGCTATCAGCTTTTTCATTTCAGACAGAACTTTTTCCTGCCACTCTGATGCAGAAGAAAAAATGGAATAATCCAAAGAAGAGTTTAAATAGGGCAATACATATTTTTGATAGATGATACTGTCTGTCGGTGCAATCAGAGACGGAAGAAAAAGAAAATTGGGAATTGCAGCGTTATGTTCTGCATGTATTTGATGAAGCAGCTTGGAATTTATGAAGATTCCCTGCCTTTCGGATAAAGGAAAGCTTTTTTCACCGATGTGAAAGTGCACCATCCCGGATTCGATATACACAAATTCAAATTCAGTATGCCAATGCCAATCAATGCGGTTAAAGTCAAAATCCTCCATTTTTTCGTCATAAAATCTGAACGGAAAAAGAGAAGTTCCGTGTAGAGCCGTTTCCATTAGGGTATCATCGGTTTTTATTCTGGCAGAAATTTTCTTTTCTGTCTGAGACATGGCAGTTCCCTCCTAAGTTTTCTGTTTTGCGATATTATACAGTATCTTTGAGAAATAATACAGTGAAAAGTTAATGAAAATGTTATATATTTCTGTTAAAATACAGAAAAGGGATAGGGCGAGGGTACATGTATGCACAGGTCGAATTTGGTTTATATGACAAAAAACAATGTATTTCTATTATTTTAGATAATGAGGAAGAGGTAAATGAGTGTATGCAAATTCTGATTGAAAAGTCGTTTATTGTAAATCATAAACCGAGATATGCAGGTCTATGCTATGAGGGAAGTGTATGGTGTGGTGATGAGCATTACATAAGAATTATGACAAAAGAAAACGAGGAAAAAAGTGATGGAGAATTATAATAAAACAAAAATAGCATGTTATTTAGGATTTGTAACGCAGGCAGTGGCTGCAAATTTTGCACCTTTGCTTTTTCTGAAATTTCATACCGATTATCATATTTCACTTGGAAGTATTGCCTTAATATCAACATTCTTTTTCTTTACCCAGCTTTTGGTAGATCTGTTTTGCGCCAAGTATGTAGACAAAATTGGATATAGAATATGTATTGTTGCTTCTGAAGTCTGTTCGGCAGCAGGGCTTGTGGGTTTAGCTTTTTTACCGGAGATACTTCCCTCATCTTTTGTTGGTATTATTATAAGTGTAATTTTGTATGCAATCGGAAGCGGTTTAATTGAGGTATTGGGAAGTCCTATTGTGGAAGCATGTCCGTTTGAAAACAAGGAGGCTACCATGAGTCTGTTGCATTCTTTTTATTGTTGGGGAGCAGTCGGAACCATACTTGTATCGACAGTTTTCTTTCTGATATTCGGCATTGACAGTTGGAAATGGCTTGCAGTTATCTTTGCTTTGATTCCTGCTATCAATATTTTCAATTTTGCAACATGCCCGATTGAAAATCTGGTAGAGGAAGGACAGGGAATGGGAATTCGCACACTTTTTTCAAATCCCATGTTTTTAGTTGCTATTGTGATGATGATATGCTCCGGTGCATCCGAGCTTGCTATGGCTCAATGGGCATCTGCATACGCAGAATCGGCACTCGGATTTTCAAAGGCGGTAGGAGATATTGCCGGGCCTTGCATGTTTGCCGTGACCATGGGAGTTTCACGAGTGCTGTATGGTAAAGCCGGTGAAAAAATAAACCTGAACCGGTTTATGATTGGTTCAGGAATCTTGTGTTTTGCATGTTATCTGTTAGCATCATTTTCAAAAAATCCGATGCTTGGACTTGCCGGATGTATTGTTTGCGGTTTTTCTGTAGGGATCATGTGGCCGGGTACAATCAGCATATCATCCAAAGCATTTCCGATGGGAGGAACTGCCATGTTTGCACTTTTAGCAATGGCGGGTGATTTGGGAGGAAGTATAGGTCCTGCCGTTGTCGGAAAAGTGGCGGATATGTTTGGCGGCAGTATCCATGTGGGAATGCGCATTGGTCTGTTGTTCCCGATGACATTGTGCCTGATGCTGTTTTTATTCCATGTATTGAATCGCAATGAGAATAAGCAGAAATAGACACAAAGGATTTATCATGAACCTTTCACCAACGGTTGTCGGATAAAAGCTTTGAGGAATGGAGTGCCCGCTTAATCGCCTCAAAGCTTTCCTCGCTTAAATCATGTTCGATTTTACAGGCATCAGCCATAGCAGTTTCTTTGCTCACGCCGATATGTATTAGTAAATCGGCAAGTATCGTATGCCGTTCTAAGACATCTTCAGCTCGTTGCCTGCCATCCTCGGTCAGCGTGATATATCCGGTATCTGCCATGGTTATATAACCTTTTTCGCGAAGATTTTTCATGGCAATACTGACACTTGGCTTTGTAAAATTCATTTCATTGGCAATATCGATAGAGCGAACCTGTCCGATGTTTTTTTGTAATAAAAGGATTGTCTCTAAATAATCTTCAAGAGATTCGTCTGCACGATGCTTGATATAACTCATATTTTTACTCCATTCTTTTCCCACATCATATCATTTTTGAACGCAAATGACAATTAAAATTGGCTGACTGTCAGCGGTGCGATTTGTGTAGCAGTATTTTTATAGCTGGTGTTATTGAGAAAAATATCAATAAGGAATTTTTATAAGAAACTGCCTTGACAAAAACAGTTAGTTATATTAAACTCTGTCTTGGTTAGTGAAAACTAACTTGATGTTATTGAAGATTTTAAAGAAGTATTTGCTTAGATTGAATTGGACAACTTTTGCGTGTTTTGAATGAGCTGCTTAAAGTGTGTATTTCAATCTTGACAGTTGGTAATGTGAAGAAAACGAACGGAAAGGTGGCAGAAGTTATGAGTTTAGCAGATGCAGTAATTGGCGAAGAATATATCGTGAAAGATATTGAAGCTGAAGATGAAGAGTTAAAGGCCTTCCTTTTTTCGTTGGGTTGCTATAGCGGAGAACCGATTACGGTCAATTCCCATATCAAAGGCGGCTGCGTCGTTTCCATCAAGGATGCCAGATATAACATTGATGTAGATTTAGCGAGAGCTATTTCGATATAAGAAGATGCAGATTTGACTGTACTATCAAAGAGAAAGGTGAGGATATCACTTTTTTTAAAGCCTTATGGTTAGTTATAACTAACATAGTTGTGAAATAGAAACTGAACAAGAAGAAATGGAGGATGCGTCATGAGAATCGCATTAACGGGAAATCCAAACAGCGGAAAGACGACAATGTATAATGCCCTGACCGGAAGAAATGAGAAGGTCGGAAACTGGGCCGGAGTAACCGTAGAAAAGAAAGAAAGCCGGATCAAAAAAGCATATTATGACGGAAAGGAAGAATTAATTGCGGTAGACTTACCGGGAGCTTATTCCATGTCACCGTTCACTTCGGAAGAAAGCATTACCAGTGCCTATGTCAAGAATGAAAATCCGGATGTAATCATTAACATTGTGGATGCCACAAATTTAAGCCGTAGTCTGTTTTTTACCACACAGCTTTTAGAACTTGGTATTCCGGTGGTAGTTGCCCTGAATAAAAGTGATATTAATGAGAAAAAAGATACCGAGATTGATGAAACACTTTTGTCTGAAAAGCTAGGATGTCCGGTTATAAAAACGGTATCAACTTCTACCGGACATGTCGGATTGAAAGATGTAGTAGCGAAAGCAGTTTCTTTAAACGGTTGTGAGCAAAAAGCACCTTATGTGCAGGAAGAGATTGATTTGCATAATAAGAGTGAAGTAGAAACTGCTGACAGAAAGCGCTTTGACTTTGTGAAGTCGATGGTTTCTTTGGTTGAAAAAAGAAAAGTATTAACCAAAGAAAGAAATGGACAGGATAAAATCGATGCCATTCTTACGAATCCATGGTTGGGTATTCCGATTTTTGCGGTGGTAATGTTTGGCGTGTTTTATATTTCCCAGTCTACTGTGGGAACATGGATTGCAGACTGGCTGGTTTCTTGGATAGAAGCTTTCCAGGGATGGGTAGCAGGATTGGTAGAAAATACAAATCCGTTCTTACAGTCATTGCTGGTTGATGGTATTATTGGTGGTGTAGGTGCGGTCGTAGGTTTCCTGCCACTTGTTATGGTTATGTATTTTCTGATTGCTCTTTTGGAAGACTGCGGTTACATGGCAAGAGCTACGGTAGTTTTAGACCCGATTTTTAAAAGAGTAGGACTTTCCGGAAAATCCGTTATTCCTATGGTAATCGGTACCGGATGTGCCATTCCGGGTATCATGGCTTGCCGTACCATCCGGAATAAGAGAGAAAGAAGAGCAACAGCCATGCTGACACCCTTTATGCCCTGTGGCGCAAAACTGCCGGTCATTGCATTGTTTGTAGGAGCATTTTTTCCGGATATTCCATGGGTTGGAACCCTGATGTACTTTGTCGGTATTCTTTTAATTTTGCTTGGAGCCTTATTAGTAAATGCCATAACCGGATATAAATTCAGAAAATCCTTCTTTATCATTGAATTACCCGAATATAAGGTTCCAAGCCTGAAAAGAGCTGTGATTTCCATGCTTGGACGTGGAAAAGCATATATTATTAAAGCCGGAACTATCATCCTTGTCTGCAATACGATTGTACAGATTATGCAATCATTCGACTGGAAATTGCAGGTAGTAGAGGAAGGAATGGAAAGTACTTCTATCCTTGCTACCATTGCTTCGCCGATTGCTGTTATCTTAGTCCCAATCGTTGGTGTTGCAGCATGGCAGCTTGCAGCAGCAGCGGTAACCGGTTTTATCGCAAAGGAAAATGTAGTAGGAACACTTGCTGTCTGCTACGGTTTGAGTGCCTTTATTGATACGGAAGAACTTGCGCTTGTCGGAGATGGCAATGTGATTGCATCTGCAATGGCGATTACAAAAGTGGCCGCTCTTGCTTTCCTGATGTTTAATTTATTTACGCCGCCTTGTTTTGCAGCACTTGGTGCCATGAATTCAGAAATGCAGAGCAAAAAATGGCTATGGGGTGGCATTGCGCTTCAGTTAGGAACAGGTTACACGGTCGCTTTTTTTGTATATCAGATTGGTACCTTGATTACGACCGGAAAGCCCGGAAGCGGATTTATCTGGGGATTGATCGCAGTACTTGTTATGGTGGCTGTTGTTGTTGGAATGATTTATAGAACAAATAAGCTGTTTAGCGCAGAATATGAATTGAAGAAGGCAGTATCGTGAATTTCAGAAAGGAGAACGAATGGGAAATTTGATCGTTGCAGGAATTGTTCTTGTTTTAATAGTCGTAGCAGTTCTTTATCTATGGAAACAAAAGAAAAAAGGTGCCAGATGCATCGGATGTCCTTCTGTTGGATGCTGTTCCAAAAAAGAATGCGATAATGCGAAACATGATAACTCCCATACTGGAAATGAATAGGACTATATCTGTACCTCTTTTGTGCAGGCATAATTTAAAAAACAGACTTTAAAATGAATGTGAAAGGAATTGCTGAATATGGAAAAAGACCTGATAAAAAAGGATAAACAGATGGCAGCAAATTATCACAGGACAAATATGCAGAAAAAAACGGTTCTGCAGAGGCTGAAAGAAAATGGTTGTAGAATCACGAAACAACGAAAGATCCTTTTGGACATCATATTGCAAGAGGAATGTGCATGCTGTAAGGAAATATATTATAAGGCACTGGAAATAGATTCTTCTATAGGAACGGCAACTGTATACCGTATGATCAATCTTTTGGAAGAAATCGGTGCCATCAGCCGCAAGAATATGTATCGCATTTCCTGTGACATGAATTGTGAAAAGAGAGGTGGATGTATCGTTGAATTGGATGATCAGTCCATTTGCAGGCTGTCGACCGATGAGTGGAACAAGGTCATATCAGAAGGTCTGAGGTGTTGCGGTTATGTCGATACACAGAAGGTTGTAAATCATAAATACACAGAAGTTTGTGAAGCATAAATATTGCATCATAAATACGTAAAAGGTTGTGAATCATAATTACTTAACGGAATAGGATAAATATGATAAAATAAAACGAATGGTTGTTTATGACCGTTCGTTTTATTTTGCTCGTGCTATTTTATTAAGCGAGATTATGTAGGCCCAAGAAGAGAAAAAAGCTTGTATTAGAATGACGAGCCGGACAGTAAGGTAGGCTCAAATAATAAAGAAAAGGTAAGTAGAATTATGAGCCAAAATGTTAATGCAACAACAAACACAACGGCATGCAAAAAAGTAAGTGACAGAAGACCAATTCTAAAGAGCAGATTTTATCTGTATCTGACAGAGTTTTTTGCAGGTATGTCAGTTATGGCAGTGGAACTGGGTGCAAGCAGACTAGTGGCACCGTACTTTTGTTCCAACCTTTATCAGCATCCCGGCAGTCGGAACTTCGATTACGTTTCTGATATTTGCAGGTATTTTACTTCTGTTAGCAATCATTTATTTTATGAGTGGCTGCGTAAATTTTTTCAAAGCCCGGAAGCTTCCGATTAGCATTGCGATTTTCCTTGCCTGTGTGCTTCTGGGCCATGATAATAGTTTTGCTTTCTGGCAGGATGATCTCACATATGAAGGTGAATCGATTTATAATTACCTTCAGGTTTATGAAGATGAAAAACAGGTTGTGTTGTCTACCAACGTTCTTTTTGGAGTTCAGTCCGTGTACCGAAAGGAAAAAGGACTGACAGGCATGTATTATGATTATGCGATGGCTGCTCCTCTGATGGCGGGAATTCATGAAAAAGATGAGCTGAACATCCTGATTTTAGGGAACGGCACCGGCACCTATGCAACACAATGTGAAAGATATTTTGATAACGTTTTGATATCCGGTGTGGAAATTGATGAAAAGATAACAGAACTTGCAGTGCAGTATTTTGAACTACCCTCCAATGTGGATGTGACGACCTATGACGGACGCGCCTATCTGAATGCCATTGAGGATAAATATGACGTGATTATGGTAGATGCTTATCAGGACATTACCATACCGTTTCAGATGTCTTCCGTGGAATTTTTTGAACTGGTGAAAGAGCATCTGACGGATGATGGAGTCATGGTTGTCAATATGAATATGCGCGGCAGTAAAGAAGGAAGTATTAATCAATATCTGGCGGATACGATATCCAATGTGTTTTCGCAGGTCTATACCGTAGATGTTGAAAGAAGCACCAACCGGGAACTATTTGCTTCCAATAATGAAAATGTTCTTTCTGTTTTTGAAACAAACATGAAAGCTGAAGAAGATGCAGAGATTCACACAATGATGGACCGGGTCTTTACAAATCTTGTAAAATATGAAAAGGGTGGCTATCTGATGACGGATGATAAAGCTCCGGTTGAACTTCTCGGGATGAAAGTTATTGATGAACTGATTAAAGACGAGGTGGCTTATTATAAGGAGATTTATCAGCAGGAAGGATTGGCTGCATTGCTGAAAATGTTATAGTTGGTAAAGGGTAAAGTGAGATTGAATAAAATAATAAGAAATGGAGCAGTCATATGAAAAAAATATTGATTACAAACGATGACGGGATTGATTCGGACGGATTGATACGTCTTGCAAAAGTTGCTATGGAATTTGGCGAGGTATGGGTAGTCGCTCCACATAGTCAGAGAAGTGCCATGTCTCACAGCATAACCTTAAGACACAGTATTGAGGCATGGGAAGTGGATTTTCCTGTACCGGGAATTCGTGCATATGCCTGTGACGGAACACCGGCTGATTGTGTGAGAATCGGTGTATTAAATATTGTGCCGGAAAAGCCGGATCATGTTTTTTCAGGCATCAATTATGGATATAATGTTGGTTCGGATTTGCAGTATTCTGCAACTGCAGGTGCAGCTTTTGAAGCTTCTTTTCAGAAAATCCACACGATTGCTTTTTCAGAAGATGCGGACGAAATGCATGAGGTGACGGATGAATACATAAAGGATATTATGGGTGACTTATTGGATAAACCATTAGAAATCAATCAGATATGGAATGTGAATTTTCCAAGCTGTAGATTAAAAGACTGCAAAGGAATTCTAAAAGGAAGAACTGTTTCAACGGATGAATTTTATAAAGACCGGTATTTAGAAAAAAAAGTTTCATCGGGAAAGATTTCATACATGGTAGAGGGAATTCGAAATTATGAGGCTTCACAAGGAACCGATTTAAGAGCCATCCTTGAAAACTATGTTTCCATAGGGATTGCTACCAATATTTCTTGATTTTATGATATACTGAGTAAAAAAAAGGGGGGTGTGACTGTGTTTAAAGATTTAGTGGAGATAAACTATGCAACTGTTGTTTCTATGTTTTGTCTTCTTATTTTTATCATTACCAATAATTATTTCAATAAGAGAGTTCGCGTGCTATATCTGATAGCATGCGCTATGGTGTTGTGCCTGGCAATGGCAGATTCCATAGAGTATTGGACGGCCACATTTGATACCCTGTCATCCCTGAGAATTTGGATGTCGGCAATCAGTTATAGTATCAGACCGGCCATTCTTTATGTTGTTATATTGTTGCTGATGGGAAAACAAAGCGATAAAAAGTTTTTCTGGTTTGCGCTACTAAGCTTCTAATGAAAGAAAACAGATAAAATACTTGCTATTTCTGCATTTTTCTAGTATGATAAAATCAACTACAAGATATTGTGGTTAACATAATCAATAAAACTATATGTTGCGAATGCGTTATTGTAAACCAATATGTTTTCAGCTATGATCAAGGAGGATGATAGTATGCGTAGAGTTTTAGGTGGAGAAATGGAGTATTTTCGGATTCGCGAAGCACGTTTTGGATATGATCGCGATTCGGCAAAAGGCAGGGAACAGTTGAAAAAATCGGCAGAAAAGCCGGGACAGTCCTTAAGCTTTGATGATATGTTAAGGAGTGAGATGAAATTTGTTTCCGCAATTTAGTTACAAGATGTTATGTATTGGCTAAAATGCACAGGAATTGTCCTGTGCATTTTGTTGTGCTTTTATGTAAACTAAATGACATTTTCTGTTTTAGCAAAATATACGGTCCTATTTTTTGCTTTTTGCGATTAAAGCAGCCTGGGGAATTACGAAAATCTTACTCTATATTGTTTTTCTTCCCCTGATATTGATCGGACTTGCCGTGGCGGGATTGATTTATATTGCAATTCCTGTTTTGATTGTTGTCGGGATCATTTCACTTGTAAAAGCTGCTTGATTTTTGTTCAATTTTTATCGTGTACAGAGCCCTGTTTTTTGTTATAATATAGCATAAGTATCGAAAGCATATTAAAAGACGTGAATATGCTAACAAGATGTCAATGTGTGAAAAAAAAGGGAAACGGAAAGAAGGGCAATGTATGAAGTGGAAAAAGGACAAGACACAATCATCTGAGAATCAGACGCAGTATTTGTGCAACCGTGTGGAAGAGACTTTTGTTCGTTCACTGAGCTGGGTACTACTCATAGTAACGGTTTTTTCATTGATGATGGTGCTGACAATACTCAATATCATGATGGCCAGACAAAATCGTGATCATGCGGATATTTATGCGTCCCAGGTCGATATTGCCATGCAGGAAAAAGTCAGTATGGTTGATTCCATTGCAGGCGGTATCAGCAGTGGTACGGTAACAGATCCTAAAGATGTTTTGGCATATGTTGATTCGATGGTTGCACTGGATGATCAGGTTTCAGCAGTATATAGCTGTTATGATGAAAATATCACGATTATGAGCGGTGGCTGGGTGCCTCCGGATGATTTTGTGGTTACGGAGCGTGAGTGGTATAAACAGGCACAGGCCAATCCGGATCAGGTTTATATTTCCGATCCCTATGTGGATTTGCAGTCAGGTGGTATTTGTATTACTCTTGCCAAGGCTACATATAAAAACGGAGATATGATTGGTGTCGTCGGCATGGATATGTATATGGATGACCTTGTATCTTTGATGGAAGGCAGTTATACCGGCAGCGGATATGTTTTTTTGACAACTGCAGACGGTATTATTCTTGTACATCCCAACGAAGAGTATTCGTTGAAGGATGAAACGGGTGTTTCGGTTTCAGAAGCAAACCATGGCAGATATCAAAAAGTACTGGAGCAGGAACTGAAGACCAAGACCATATTGGATTATCGCGGAGGCTTTAAAATGGCTGCCTCTGCCAATTCAGAGGTAACAAGCTGGAAGGTTGTTTCGATGCAGTCAACATGGCATATGATTTTAATCATGCTTTTGTTTGTCGCTATTTACATAGGAATTTTCTTTGTAGCCAGACAGCTTGCTAAGAAATATACAATTCAAAAAGTGCAGAAACTGTTTGTGCCGCTTGAGTCCATTAGTTCCAAGGTGACGAGAATTGCAGATGGCGATTTAAATCTGTTCTTTGATGAGGAAAAGAATTCCTACGAGATTGAAAACCTGACGGATTCCTTAAATTCAACGATCGAAAGTCTGGGCGGATATATCAATCAGATATCCAATACGGTTACGGCTATCTCCAACAAGGATTTGACCGCAACCATAGATACAGAGTTTAAAGGCAGCTTTATCCAGATAAAAGAAGCATTAGAGTCCATTCTTCAGAGCTTGATAGAAGCTTTTACCGGTATCAGAGAAGAATCGAATATGGTAAATCAATATTCTGAACAATTGGAGCAGACTTCCGAAAATGTTGCAGAAAGTGCAACCAGGCAAAACGTTGCAATCAATTCCCTTTCGGAAGATGTGGATAATTTAACAGAGCAGACCAGGTTTATTACCGATCGCGCGATGCATGTTCGCAACAATGCAGATATTACCAACGAACATTTGCAGCATAGTGAAGAGGAAATGGAAGCTTTGGTTCTTGCAATGGAATTAATCGAGAAATCATCGGCAGAAATTGTTGCTTTTGCGGATGAAATCGCCAATATTTCCGATCAGACCAATCTCTTGGCATTAAATGCTTCCATAGAGGCTGCAAGAGCCGGTGAGGCAGGACGTGGATTTGCGGTTGTTGCCGGAGAAATCGGAACGCTTGCTACTTCCAGTGCAGAGGCCAGTGAAAATATCAGTAAGCTGATTAAGGAATCGCAGGATGCGGTTGCACGAGGCAAACAAATGGTTAGTGTCACTTCGGCTGCCATGAAACAGGGCATTGATGATTCGCTTGAATCGAAGGTACAGATTGAGCAGATTGTCGAATATGTCAAGAAACAACAAAGCTTTATTGAGAATATCAATGATGAGTTGAAAAAGATTGCCGAGATGGTAGAAAGCAATGCAGCGAGTGCACAGGAAAATACGGCAATCAGTCAGCAGTTAAGCGGTTGCTCACAAAATCTATTGGATATGGCTAATTCATTCCGGCTAAACTGAGAAACATAGATTTTGAAAAGAAAAAGAAGAAAAAGAAAGAAGAGCAGAATAAGAATAAAATTGAAATATAAGGCGGAAAAGTAAAAAGAAAAACGAAAAGGCGATTTCGGCAGAAATCGTCTTTTTTTTATGGAATGATTGTGCTATACTTGTTTCGTACTTTTGATTTCACATCACAGGAGGAAAAGAAATGGGTGGATTTTTTGGCGTAGCTTCCAAAGAAAGCTGTACGTTTGATTTGTTTTTTGGAACAGATTATCACTCACATTTAGGCACACGAAGAGCCGGAATGGCAGTATATGGTGACAATGGTTTTTCGAAAGAAATTCATAATATCGAAAACACACCGTTTAGGACAAAATTTGATAAAGAACTTGGTGGTCTGGAAGGAAGATACGGTATCGGATGTATTTCCGATTATGAGGCACAGCCGATATTGGTACGTTCTCATCACGGCAGTTTTGCCATTACAACCGTAAGCAAAATCAACAACGCGGACGAAATTGTATCCGAAATATTGAAAGGATCGACGCACTTTTTTGAAATGAGCAACGGTGAAATCAATTCCACGGAGTTGGTTGCGGCGCTAATTGATCAAAAAGACAATCTGATTGAAGGAATCCAGTATGCTCTGGACGTTGTTGACGGCTCCTTGTCCATGCTGATTTTAACGCCAATCGGTATCTATGCAGCGAGAGATAAGATGGGCAGGACTCCTGTGGTTTTAGGTAAAAAAGAGGATGCAAGATGTGCCTGCTTTGAAAGCTTTTCTTATCTGAATCTGGGTTATGAAGATGACCGTGAATTAGGACCGGGTGAAATCGTCGTATTCGATGAAAAAAGCTGCAAGACTTTGGTAGCACCTGGAAAAGATATGAAGATTTGTACCTTTTTATGGGTTTATTATGGATATCCTTCTGCCAGCTATGAAGGTGTCAGTGTTGAGCAGATGCGCTACAATTGTGGAAAGCTGTTGGCGCGACGGGACAATGTAGAAGTGGATGTCGTTGCCGGTGTTCCCGATTCGGGTACGGCGCATGCTGTTGGTTATGCCAATGAATCAGGGATTCCGTTTTCACGTCCGTTTGTGAAGTATACACCGACCTGGCCCCGTTCGTTTATGCCGACCATTCAGCAAAAGCGTGATTTGATTGCACATATGAAACTGATTCCCGTGCATGACTTAATCAAGGATAAGAGACTGCTGCTGATTGATGATTCGATTGTGCGTGGTACGCAGCTAAGAGAAACAACAGAGTTTTTATATGAAAGCGGTGCAAAAGAGGTTCATATCAGACCGGCATGTCCTCCTTTGTTATTTGGCTGCAAGTATCTGAACTTTTCACGTTCCAAGTCTGAAATGGAACTGATTGCGCGTCGAGTTATCCAGGAGCTTGAAGGTGATGATGTATCCAAAGAGGTATTGCAGGAGTATGCAGACCCGGATAATCCCAAATACCAGAAGATGGTTGATATGATTTGTGAAAAATTGAATTTTACTTCTCTTCGTTATCATCGTCTGGATGATATGCTTGAAGCAGTTGGAATTGATCCGGATAAGCTTTGTACGTATTGCTGGAATGGTAAGGAGTAAGAGAGGACATTTATAATGAAATGTTATAACGGCAATTGTGCATGAGCTGTGCAATTGCTGTTTTTTCCTTTATGGAAAATTATTTTTTTCGAAAATGAAAACAATAGAAAAGAAAATAGTATATGAAAGCGGATAAAAATAAAGGGTAATTTCAATGAACACTAAAAATAAGTAGACATATTTGGCGCAATGATATATAATTTAAATATCAAAAAGACAGAAATGGCGCATTATTATGAGTGGACAAAAAGACTATAAAGAATATATTAGTGAATTAGGTAAGAAAATAAAGATATATAGAATTATGAAGGAAATGTCTCAACAAGACCTGGAGGACAAAACTGGTGTTTCGAAGAGAAGTATATCCAGATTGGAACAAGGAGAAACTGTGCAAGTTGATAATTTGTTTAAAATTCTTTTGGCTTTAGATCTTGGAGATAATATAGAATTATTGGTTCCGGATCAAACTAAGAGACCCAGTTTTTATCTTGAAAAGACAGATAATAAACCTAAAAGAGTAAGGAAAAAGACCGTAAAAAATGGTTTTAAATGGGGTGATGAGGAGTGAATGATACAGCAGAAGTTTATCTATGGGGAACAAGAATAGGTATTATTCATCAGGATATTACAAAGGCGTTTGCATCCTTTGAATTTGATAATGATTTTATGGACAGTGGAATCGAAGTATCTCCGTTTCGTATGCCACTTGGAAGGAATATATATGAATTTCCTACTTTGATAGGAGAACCTTTTTACGGAATGCCTGGTCTGGTGTCAGATTCTCTTCCTGACAGGTTTGGTAATGCGGTCATAGAACAGTGGCTTATGTCTCTTGGAAAATCATTGTCAGATTTTACAGCGATTGACAGACTTTGCTATACAGGAAAGCGAGGAATGGGTGCACTTGAATATGTACCTGCAAGTACTGATATTAAGGATATAGATGAGAACATCAATATAAAAGAGATGGTTAAATTTGCATCTGATATATTAGCTGATAGAGAAGAAATAACATTAAAGGCAAATGACAATTTAACATATGCTCAATTAGTACAGGTTGGAAGTTCTGCAGGAGGAGCTAGAGCAAAAGCAGTAATAGCCTGGAATGAAAAGACAAATGAAGTAAGATCGGGACAGACACAGTTAGGTCCCGGATATGATTACTGGCTGTTGAAATTTGATAATGTTTCAAAAAATGGTGATCATGGTCTTGAGGATAAACCGGAATATACTTTAATAGAATATGCGTACTATCTCATGGCAAGAAAAGCCGGTATTACAATGAACGAGTGCAGGATATATAATAGCGAGGGCGATCATCATTTTATGACGAAACGATTTGATCGCAAGGATGGTAAAAAACTCCACATGCAGTCTCTTGGAGCTTTGACACATATAAGTTATCAGGATCCTGGAGCATGCGGATATGAGCTTGCAGCCATGTATATGAAAGAATTAGGACTCTCTTATAAAGAGATTGAACAGTTTTATCGTAGAATGGTGTTTAATTGTCTTGCAGTCAATCAGGACGATCATGTTAAGAATATCTCATTTATTATGGACAAAACAGGTAAGTGGATGCTTTCACCGGCATATGATATTACTTTTTCATATAATCCAACTAATAAATGGCTGAGAGCACATCAAATGACTGTTAATGGTAAAACGATGAAAATAGGATTAGCTGATTTGCTTGAATCAGGTAGTAAAATGGGAATAAAGGAAAGACGATGCAAGGCTATCATCAATGAGGTTAGTTTATCAGTTGATGATTTTCAAATGTTTGCTGAGCAGGTTGGGATAACAGAAAAAACATGCGAATATATTCATTCGATAATCGCTGCTAACAGGGTGTATTTAGAGTAGAAAATATATAATACTTGAAAATATACAATGAAATCACACTGAGACGCCAGTCTATGTGGTATAATAAACGTAGTTTGCATATGTGAAGAAAGGGTGTTACAAATGGAAGAAAAATTAATCGGACAGAATACAACAAAACCGAATTCATTAAAACAAAAAAAATTATTTTCAAAAATAGGACTTTGTTTTTTCGTTGGAACCATGATTATTACGGGGATTCAATTGGGGCTTGGAAATCTATTCTCGGTTCTGTTTCCTAAAATATATGAGAAATATGCCTTTTTAGTGATGATGTTACCTATGTATATCATTGCAATTCCTATTATAGTTTTTATGTTAACCAGAATTCGCCCGGTTGCAACAATTGAAAAAGCGAAACTTGGTGTCAAAGAGATATTGGGCTTCTTTTTAGTCAGCTATGCCGGTATGTATATTTCAAATATCATCGGAAACTATCTGGCTTCTGTCATTGCTATGGTTAAACAAGGAGAGGTAAATAATGTAATAACGCAAGTGGCAACCGGTAATGATTGGTGGATGAATGTGCTTATTATGGTTATTTGCGCTCCGATAGCGGAGGAACTGTTGTTTCGTAAATTGCTTATCGACAGAACCGTTCAATTTGGCGAAAAACTGGCTATCATATTATCAGCGCTGATGTTTGCATTTTATCACGGCAATATCTATCAGTTTTGTTATGCATTTGTGTTAGGCTGCGTGTTTGGCTATGTGTATGTCAAATCCGGAAAAATGATTTATACCATTGTTTTACATATGATGATTAACTTCATGGGCTCTATTGCCAGTGTTCTGGTTGTAAAAGTCAGTGGTCTTACAAAGATTATGGATGGCAGTATTACCGATCCGAATGAGATGGTTTCCTACCTGATGGGAAATCTGAGTGGACTAGCTGTATTTGGCATCTACTTTCTTGTAATTATTGCTATCGTCATAGGCGGTATTATTGTACTGGCTGTCAACTTTAAGAAGATATCCTTGCAGCCTGCAAGTGAGCCGATTGAAAAGGGACAGGTGTTTAAGACGGTTGCCCTGAATCTTGGTATGGGACTGTTTTTTGTATTTTGGATTGCGTTTATGATATATGCAACACTGATTTAAATAAAAATGGAGGGTTGGCAATGGAAAAGGCAGAATTAAAAAAATTAATTGAAGTAGCCGGTGGCAGAAGGAAAGCAGATCTGGTAATCAAAAACTGTAAGGTCGTCAATGTATTTTCCGGAAAGATTGTAGAGGGCGATATTGCAATCAGTGATAATTGGATTGCAGGCGTTGGGCAATATGAAGGCGAGCAGGAAATTGATGCAAACGGAATGTATGCAGCTCCCTGTTATATCGACAGTCATATTCATATTGAATCTTCGTATGTTTCACCGGAGGAACTGGGAAAACTATTAGTACCCCACGGCACATCGACCATTATTGCCGATCCGCATGAAATTGTGAATGTATGCGGCATAAAAGGGCTGGATTATATGATGGAGGCAGCAAAAAATACGGCTCTTGATATTCAGTATATGCTTCCGTCCTGTGTACCGAGCACACCGTTTGAAAATGCCGGTGCCGTTATCAATGCACCGGAAATGGAAGAGCCTATTTTACGAAAACGGATATTAGGCTTAGGTGAGTTTATGAATTCGGTCGGCGTGATCAATTGTGATGACAGCGTTTTAGATAAACTGATGGTAGCCAAAAAAGCCGAAAAGCTGATTGACGGACATGCGCCGGCAACATCCGGCAAGGATCTCAACGCCTATTCTTCAGCGCGCATTCTGGCAGATCACGAATGTTCCACAGTAGAAGAGATGCAGGATCGCATTGATAACGGTATGTATGTATTGTTAAGACAGGGCTCGGCCTGTCACAATCTGCGTACGCTGTTAAAAGGCGTAACAACAGAAAACAGCCGTCGTTGTCTGCTTTGCTCCGATGACCGTCAACCCAAAACAATATTGGAAGAAGGCCATCTGGATAACCATTTGAAAATCTGTGTGGAAGAAGGTATTGATGCTGTTACTGCCATTCGTATGGCAACCTTAAATGCAGCAGAATGTTTTGGATTAAAGGATAAAGGTGCGGTTGCTCCCGGATATTGCGCAGATATCGTATTGCTGCAGGATCTGGTTGATTTTAAGGCGGGACAAGTAATCCTTGGAGGCAAAGTCGTTGCCAAAGACGGTGTTTATTTAAGAGAAGAAGAAAAATACAGCATTGATTCAGTAAAGGGAAGTATTGTTTTAAAAGACTTTTCTGCTGATAAATTCAAGATGCATTTAAAAAGCAATCATGTCAATGTGATTCAGATTTTACCGGGAGGAGTTGTGACGGGCAAAGCGACAGCTACCGTGCAACTGGATGAAGAGGGAGAATTTATCTATCATCCCGATGAAGATATTGTGAAAGTAGCAGTTGTGGAACGGCATCACGGAACCGGAAATGTTGCCTGTGCCTTTTTGAAGGGCTATGGCATCAAAACGGGCGCAGTTGCGATTTCCATTGCACATGATTCTCATAATATTATTGTTGCAGGTACATCGGATGCGGAGATGGAAGCTGCTGTTTTACATTTAAAAGAGCAGGAAGGCGGAATTGTGTTGGTAAAGGATTTAAAAGTGATAGAAAGTATGCCGATGCCGATTGCAGGATTGATGAGTGAAAAGAGCGGTGAATGGGTAAAAGATAAGCTGACCGCTATCCACGACATAGCAAGAAAAGAACTTGGAATTTATGGTGAAGTAGATCCGGTTATGACACTTTGCTTTATGTCGTTACCGGTAATTCCGGATTTAAAACTGACGGATGAGGGATTATTTGATGTAACCAAATTCTGTTTTATTCCGGTAGAGGCAGAAGGATGAAACGCATACTGATTTTAATGACCGGAGGTACAATTGCATCCATTCCGACAGAGGATGGACTGATGCCGGCTTCTGACTCTGTGTTTCGTGGATTTGATTACGGAAAAACAGTGAAAACTCTATACCCTATGGGAGAGTTTGATGAAAAAGAGATTGTGCTTGACTGGAAAGAGGTATTCTGTTTAGACAGTACGAATATTTCTCCAAAAGAATGGGCAGGACTTGCATTAGAAATACAGACTGCTTTGTCTGATATTTCTTATGACGGTATTGTGGTCACGCATGGAACCGATACGATGGCTTATACGATGGCAGGTATCTTTTATATGCTTTCTAACGTAACAAAGCCGGTTGTCTTTACCGGATCGCAATTGCCGTTTGATTCACCCGATACAGATGCTATAAAAAATCTGACAGATGCGATTGATGTGGCAAGCTCCAATCAGAAGGGAATTGTGCTTGTTTTTGGCGGGAAAATCATAGACGCCTTATGTGCCAAGAAAGTTTACTCCAGACAAATGGCGGCATTTGAGAGTATCAATGCAGAGGATGTCGGAGAAATTGACGCGTGTGGAAATGTGGTTTGGAAACATAGACCATCTGTTTCTGTGAATATAGAACTGCCGGATAATACTTACTTAAATATCTGTGGAGATGATGTTGCAAAACGGATTTCACCATGTATCAGACTAATGCCGGGGATGAGCGGTGATTTCATTGATAATCTGGTTGCATCCGGATACCGCGCCATTATTTTGGAGGCATTTGGCTGTGGCGGTGTTCCGAACAATCTGTTACCATTCATGATTCGTGCAACAAAAAATCGGGTGGTTGTCTGCATCGTCAGTCAGTGCCTTTATGACGGTACGGATTTATCGGTTTATCAGGTTGGCATTGAGGCAAAAAAAGCAGGGGTAATATCTGCCGGTATGATGACAGTCGAAGCACTCAGTGCTAAAATCATGTGGGCATTTTCACAGAGTGATGATTATGATACGGTTGTGAGTTTGCTCAAGCAAGCTTGAGTGGTATTAGTTGATACATTGAGGAGATTATGAAAATGAAATTTGTCAAATCAAAAGGAATGGGTATTTTATTATGTGCTATTATTGCAGGAGTGGCCACTTTTTTAGCCACCCTGTCCGTAGGAGGTTTTTCCTTTGAAGTCATTGGAGCACCGGTGTTTTCCATTTTAATCGGTATGATTATTACCTTAATCAATGAAGACCTGGTAAGCAAAGGGCAACTAAAGGATGGTGTTAAATTCACATCCAAAAAGATTTTACAGTGGGCAGTCATTATCCTGGGTTTTTCCTTAAACCTTGGTACAATTGCAAAAGTAGGAGGACAGAGCCTTCCTGTTATTATACTAACTATTGCGACATCATTAATCGTTTCTTTTGTAATGATGAAGGTCTTAAAAGCAGATCCTAAGGTTTCCTGTCTGGTTGGTGTCGGTTCTTCTATCTGTGGCGGTTCTGCGATTGCTGCTACGGCACCGGTTATCGATGCAGATGACGAAGAAGTGGCTCAGGCGATTTCCGTTATCTTTTTATTCAATGTATTGGCTGCGTTGATTTTTCCGGCTTTTGGACATGCCATCGGACTTGGTTCAGAGGGATTTGCCATTTTTGCGGGTACAGCGGTGAATGATACCTCATCCGTAACGGCAGCAGCTTCCACGGCAGAGAGTATTTATCATACCGACGGTATTTTATCTGCAGCGGTAACAGTAAAGCTGACCAGAACATTAGCTATCATCCCGATTACTTTGGTGTTGGCATTATACCGGACCGCTCAGTCCAAGAAAAAGGGTGGAGAGGGCACTTCGTTTTCATTTAAAAGCGTATTTCCGTTCTTTATCTTATATTTTATTGCAGCTGCAGTGCTTACTACCATTATGGGTGTTATTCCGGAAAGCGGATTGACAGCTCTGTATATCGGAAACTTTATTCCGGCAATGAAATGGCTGGCAAAATTCTTTATTGCTATGGCTATGTGTGCAATCGGATTAAATACGAATTTGGTGAATCTAATTAAAAAGGGTGGAAAGCCGATTATCATGGGCTTTTGCTGCTGGGTTTGTATTACTGCCATGTCTTTGTTTGTACAATATGTGACCGGTATTTTTTATACAAATCTTTAAAACTTTTGTTTTTCTCCATAAATTGTTTTGGTGTTTTACGTATATTAAATATGTAACATGCGGGATAGTTTGTTTATGAAGAAATCGATTTGTAAAGCTATGTGTTGGCTAGAATAGCAAACTCTCGTAGAAAGACACTAAAAAAGGGATCATTGATTAAAAAGTAGAAAAGGAGATTGGGATTATGAGAAAACGATTATTATGTGCAGGACTACTAACTATAGTTATGTCAACCACAATTATGGGTTGCGGTGCTTCCAATAAGACAGATTCAGCATATGCGATGGATTCATCATATGAAACTACAGATGCAGGCGGATATTATATGGGCGATGATTTGTATGTGAATTCATCAGCATCCAAGGGTTCTTACGATGAATACGAATATGAAACGGAATACACGGAAGCAGAATATACAGAAGAGGCAGTCGAAGAATATGATAGTAGCCCGGATGCCGAAATGTTAGACGAATCAGCCAGCAACCGGAAATTGATCCGCAATGTTTCCATGGATGTGGAAACCGAGCAGTTTGATGAACTGATTGGACAGATTGAGGAAAAAACCAAAGCTTTGGGTGGCTATATTGAGGATAGTTATACATATAACGGCAGAAGCTATCGTTCAAATGATACCAAAAATGCGAATCTGACCATCCGTATTCCTTCTGTCAGACTGGATGAGTTTTTGTCAGCGGTTTCCGATCAGTCCAATGTGACCAGCAAAAATGAAACCGTAACGGATGTAACCTTACAATATGTGGATTTAGAGAGCCACAAAAAGGCATTAGAGGCTGAACAGGAGCGCCTTTTAGAGATGATTGAACAGGCTGAGACGGTAGAAGACATGATTACTATTGAGAGCCGTTTGTCCGAAGTACGTTACCAGTTAGAAAGCCAGGAATCACAGCTTCGGACCTTTGATAATCAGATTCAGTATAGTACCGTCTATTTGAACATTGCCGAGGTGGAAAAATATACTCCCGTTGCCGAAAGAACATTCTTTGAAAAAATCAGTGATGGATTTACGGATAATCTGGCAGGTGTAGCAGAAGATCTGGTTAATTTTGTTATCTGGTTTATTTCCAGTCTTCCTTATCTGGTTGTATGGGGAATCATAATTGCGATTGCCGTTAAACTGATTGGCAAAGGGATTCGTGATAAAAAAGAACGTAAAGAGCGTGGTATTGACAGAAAGACACAGAAGGCAGAAAGAAAAGCAAAAAAAGCTGAGAAAAAAGCTGGCAAGAAAGCTGCAAAAATGCAAAAGGCAGAAAATGAAGCTGTAAATGCTCAGAAAGCGGAAGAAGATACTGTCGAAAATGAACAAAAATAGGAAGAAATAATACTTTCAAAGAGCCAAAAATTTAGAGAAGATAATGTTGTAAATGAAAAAAATAGATAAAAGAAAATGATTCCATGGATCAGAAAGAAGAATCGTTAATTTTACATGGTGAAGATATGGTAGTAAACAGTCAGGATTTATATTTGTTAAGCCATTATGAATACGGAGAAGCCTTTTTTGGCAGTGTCAGTGGGATGAATTACCGGGTAAACCGCAATCCCATGGAGTTTGTAAAATTCAGTACGCCTGAAGAAAAGGCGGACGCGACACTGATTGCCTATATCTGGCCGGGACCCAAAAACTTTGCCAAAACCGATCCGGAAAAAATTTATTCCAAAGAATTTCCCTATTCGGAAGAGGGAAAGGATGAGTTAGCAGCCTGGATCAGTGAACAATACGAGAGCAGAAAAAGCGAATGGGACCGAATTGCCGAAAAAGGATTGCTGGGATGAATATTTTAACAGTTGATGAAATTACAAAAGCATATGGAGAGCGCAAGATTTTTGACAAAGCCTCCTTCTTTTTGCAGGAAGGGGAAAAGGCGGGGATTCTTGGTATTAACGGAACGGGAAAAACAACGCTTTTGCGTATGATTGTGGGGGAAGATGAACCGGATGAAGGTCAGATTATTCGTGCAAAAGGAAAAGTCATTTCCTTTTTGCCGCAAAATCCGGTTTTTAATCCCGACGAAAATATGCTTTCTGCAGTTTTGCATTTTGAAAACTATGATTCATCTCTGGAAAAAACAGATCAGCTTCGTGTCAGTGAAAGTGATGCTAAAGCGATGTTAAGTAAGCTTGGGGTAACAGATTTTGATAAAACCTGCGGGCAGCTTTCCGGCGGGGAAAGAAAACGTCTTGCACTCGTCAAAACCTTGATGGCACCTGCGGATATTCTGATTTTAGATGAGCCGACCAACCATCTGGACCAGGAAATGGCAGACTGGTTAGAAGATACTCTGAAACGATTTAAAAAAACGATTTTGATGATTACGCATGACCGCTATTTTCTGGACAGTATCTGCAATCGCATTTTGGAAGTGGATAAGGGAAAAATATACTCTTATGACTCCAACTATGAAGGATTTTTAAAGTTAAAAGCAGAGCGGGAAGAGATGGCGGCGGCTTCGGATAGGAAGCGGCATTCCATTTTAAGAACGGAACTTTTGTGGGTGCAAAGAGGTGCAAGAGCACGTTCTACCAAACAAAAAGCAAGACTACAACGCTTTGAACAGATGAGTCGCGTGGTCGATGTACAAAGTGACAAGAGTGTGGAAATCGGAAGTGTGAAAAGCCGGTTGGGAAAGACGACCATAGAACTGCATGATATATCGAAAGCCTATCAGGCGCAGGTTTTATTGCGTGATTTTTCATATTCATTTCTTCGAAATGACCGCATTGGTTTCATGGGACACAATGGTTGTGGTAAGACAACACTTATGAAAATTATCATGGGGGAAGTGCAGCCGGATTCCGGATTTGTGGAAATCGGACAGACGGTTCGTATCGGCTACTTTGCACAGGAAATTGGCGAAAAAGAAATGAAGCCACAGCAAAGAGTAATTGATTATATCAAAGATGTAGCCGAATATGTGGAAACCAATGATGGAAAAATAACGGCAACAAGATTGCTGGAAAAATTCTTGTTTGAAGGTGAGGATCAATACGGACCAATCGGAAAACTATCGGGAGGACAGCGCAGAAGGTTATATCTGTGTAAAGTGTTAATGAGTGCCCCGAATGTTCTGATTTTAGATGAGCCAACCAACGACCTGGATGTCACGACGTTGACGATATTAGAGAATTATCTGGACAGTTTTGCGGGAATTGTTATCGTAGTATCCCACGACCGCTATTTTCTGGATCGTGTCGTCGGACGGATGTTTGTATTTGAAGGAAACGGAATTCTGCGTCAGTCAGAGGGTGGTTACACGGATTATGTAAACCGAAAGAAACTGGGTGAAGATATAGAAAATACATATAATGAAGCAAATACAGATAGTAAAACCAATAAAGTACGTGCTGATAGCAGTAATAGTAAAGATTGTGCAGAAACAAGAGGTTTACATAACGCTGAAGAAAAGCCCAAATGGAATACCGGAAGGGAAAAGAAACTGAAGTTTTCTTATCAGGAACAAAAGGATTATGAAACCATTGAAGCCGATATAGCCAAGTTGGAAGATGAGATAGCAGAATTGAATCAACAGATGCTTTCTTTTTCCCACGATTTTGTAAAATTGCGTGAGATTTCTGAGAAAAAAGAAAAGGCGGAAGCTCTGTTGGAAGAAAAGATGGATCGTTGGATGTATTTGGAAGATTTGGCAGAACAGATAAAAAAGCAGACGAATTAAGACAACAGAAGATAAAGGAGCGAAAGGCTACCGAAGCTGAACTTGAGAAAGAACTGAAAGCCGTCTATGCCAAGGATAAAAAGCAGGTAAAATGGTTGATTTTAGGCATGATTGCTCTGATTATAATTTGTTCTGTAATTTTATTGTGGATGGGCGAATTAATTTTATTGATCTAGGAATTCTTTCTTATTTTAGATATCGAAACATCAGATTGCTGAAAGAAACGATATGACTTTTATAATACATGATTGGCATATTATCGGATATGACTTTCGGCAGTTGACAAATTTGTTTTTTTTGCATATTCTTATAATGAAAAAGAAAAAGGCGTTGAGCGGATAGAGTAGTAATTGTGAGCGCAGCAGAGAGGGAATGTCATCGGCTGAAAGCAATCCCGGCAGGAGCAGTTAGGAAGTGCATCCGTAAGCTTGTTTTCGGAACAATGTTTCTGTTTTGACATTTAGTATGAAAATACGTTTCCCGCGTTAAGGGGTTGAGGTGTCGGCAATACCTGTCTTGTGGCAGAGTTGTCGAAAACAGAGTGGAACCGCGATTT
The DNA here is from genome assembly GCA_016297945.1 of Lachnospiraceae bacterium. Classification (GTDB taxonomy): domain Bacteria; phylum Bacillota; class Clostridia; order Lachnospirales; family Lachnospiraceae; genus UBA2882. The sequence continues at coordinate 25,249 of JAEDFR010000003.1, forward strand.
TATCGTCTCTGACAGATGTATTTCTGTCGGAGATTTTTTTTTGAAAATATAGGCAAAAGACCATAAGAAATGCCGGAAATTGTTTGAAGTAAAAGACAGAAATCGTGGAGAATGTAGAAATATGAAATGAATGGTATAGAATTAGACAGGAAAGAATAGAAATGAGCTTTATCAATACAATAAAAGAAGAAATAGCATTAATCAGGGAACGAGATCCTGCTATCCATTCCGATATGGAAGTTTTCTTATATCCAAGCTTTAAAGTGATGCTTCATTATCGGTTAGCACACAAGCTATATCAGAAAGGCCATTATTTCTGGGCACGATTCGTTTCGCAGCGGGGTGTCAGAAAAACGGGGATTGAAATTCACCCCGGAGCGCAGATTGGAAAAGGGTTTTTTATTGACCACGGGAATGGGGTTATTATTGGTGAGACGACTGTAATCGGTGATAATGTGACACTTTATCAGGGCGTGACCTTAGGAGGAACCGGAAAGGAACAGGGAAAACGTCATCCTACCATCGGAAACAATGTGATGATCAGTGCCGGAGCCAAAGTGCTGGGATCATTTAAAATCGGTGACAATAGCAAAATCGGCGCCGGAAGCGTCGTATTAGAAGAGGTGCCGCCCAATTCCACGGTTGTAGGCGTTCCCGGTCGCGTGGTAAAACGCGATAATATACACTTACCGCAGGAAGAACTCGATCAGGTACATATGCCTGACCCGATAAGGGAAGAGTTAAATAATCTCTGGCAGATGAATCAGATGCTGTCGGAGCGTGTGGTAACCCTGGAAGATGAATTAAAAATGCAGAAAGATAGAAACAGCAAAGGAGATAAGTATGAAAATCTATAACACATTGAGTAAGAGAAAAGAAGAGTTTGTACCGATTGAGGAAGGAAAAGTCAGAATGTACGTCTGCGGTCCGACCGTATACAATCTGATCCATATCGGAAATGCCAGACCTATGATCGTCTTTGATACCGTCAGACGCTATATGGAGCATAAAGGCTATGAGGTAAACTATGTATCCAACTTTACGGATGTGGATGATAAAATTATCAAAGCATCGATTGAAGAAGGTGTGGATGCTTCTGTTATTTCAGAGCGCTATATCGCAGAATGCAAAAAAGATATGCAGAATATGAATGTAAAACCGGCTACCACTCATCCAAAGGCAACCGAAGAAATCGATGGTATGATTGCTATGATTCAGACCTTGGTAGACAAGGGCTATGCTTATGTGGCAGAAGACGGAACCGTTTATTTCCGTACCAGAAATTTTAAGGATTACGGAAAATTGTCTCACAAAAATATTGATGATTTACAGGGCGGCATGCGCTCTTTACTTGTCAGCGGAGAAGATCAAAAAGAAGATCCGCTGGATTTTGTTTTGTGGAAACCCAAAAAAGAAGGAGAGCCTTATTGGGAATCACCCTGGTGCGACGGTCGTCCCGGCTGGCATATTGAGTGCTCTGTTATGAGCAAAAAATATCTGGGAGAGCAGATTGATATTCATGCAGGCGGAGAAGATTTGGTTTTTCCTCACCATGAAAATGAAATTGCCCAGTCAGAAGCAGCAAACGGCAAAGAGTTTTCTAAATACTGGATGCACAATGCTTTTTTGAATATTGATAATAAGAAAATGAGTAAATCCCTCGGAAACTTCTTTACCGTAAGGGACATCAGTGAAAAATATGATTTGCAGGTTCTTCGTTTCTTTATGCTTTCTGCGCATTACAGAAGTCCGCTTAATTTCAGCGCAGATTTGATGATGGCTGCAAAAAATGGTCTCGAAAGAATTATTACCGGTACCGAAAATGTAAAATATGCGCTCTCCAATGCAAAAAAAGAGCAGATGGACGATGCAGAAAAAGCTCTGTTAACAGAGGCCAAAGGCTTTGAAACAAAATTCGACGAAGCGATGGATGATGATTTTAATACAGCGGATGCCATCTCTGCAATCTTCGAATTGATTAAATTTGCAAACATCAATGCGACTGCAGACAAATCCAAAGAATTTTTACAGGCAATTCTGGATGAGATTTTAACACTTACGGATATCTGCGGATTGATTGTAGATAAGGAAGAGGAAATGCTTGATTCGGATATTGAGGCTTTGATTGCAGAGAGAACAGCCGCAAAGAAAGCCAAAGATTTTGCAAAAGCAGATGCAATCCGGAATGAGCTATTAGAAAAGGGCATTATTCTGGAAGATACGCGTGAGGGTGTTAAATGGAAGAGAGCTTAAGCTTACTGGATAAGATAAAAAAAACTTTTGATTGTGACAATGTGGATGTAAGGATGTATTCCCCCTTGACGTTAGCGTTTATGGGGGACTGCGTTTTTGAGATTGTCATACGAAGCATTGTTGTAGTGAGAGGAAACCGCCAGGCTGGAAGTTTACATAAAACAAAATCATCTGTCGTAAATGCCAAGGTTCAGGCAAGAATGATTGAAGCCTTGATGGAAGAATTGACAGAGGAGGAGCGGGCCGTATATAAACGCGGAAGAAATGCAAAACCGCATACAGTTGCCAAAAATGCTTCGGTAAACGATTACCGTAAGGCAACAGGACTGGAGGCCTTGTTTGGATATCTGTATCTGAGCGGACAGGAAGACCGTATTTTGGAATTGACCAAGCGGGGGCTGGAACTGGTTGACATAATAGTATAGTTCGTTTGATACGATGATGATATGAAAAGATATGGTTGTATGATGCAATATATCACAATACAAAATGATTGTATCATGATTTAGACAGAAAGGTAGCACTATGGCATACGAAGAAACTTATATTGAAGGAAGAAATGCGGTCATTGAGGCATTCCGTTCCGGAAAGACGATTGATAAATTATATATCTTAGACGGTTGTCAGGATGGACCGATGGCTACCATCAGGCGGGAGGCCAAAAAGCACGGTTCCATGATTAAATTCGTGGGAAAAGAACGTTTAGACCAGCTTTCCCAGACCGGAAAGCATCAGGGCGTGATTGCCGTCTGTGCAGCTTATACTTATACAGAATTGGAAGATATTTTAGCTGCTGCGAAAGCAAAGAAGGAAGAACCATTTTTATTTCTTTTAGATGGAATAGAAGATCCTCATAATCTGGGAGCTATCATCAGGACAGCAAATTTAGCCGGTGCCCATGGTGTTGTGATTCCCAAAAACAGGGCGGTAGGACTTACCGCGACGGTTGCACGTACTTCAGCCGGTGCATTAAACTATACACCGGTTGCCAAGGTTACCAATTTAGGTCAAACCATTGAAGAACTGAAAAAAGAAGGTCTGTGGTTTGTCTGTGCGGATATGAACGGAACCAAGATGTATGACTTGAATTTAAAAGGCCCTATTGGACTGGTAATCGGAAATGAAGGGGAAGGGGTAAGCCGTCTGGTAAAAGAGAAATGTGATATGACGGCATCCATTCCGATGAAGGGAAATATCGATTCCCTGAATGCTTCTGTTGCTGCCGGTGTGCTTGCTTATGAAATTGTAAGACAAAGAATGAGTTAGTCAGATGAAGTGAAAGTTTGTGAAGCAAGGATTGGCTGGTAAAACAAAGAATAAATAAAAAGATAAAGAATTAATTGGTTGACATAACATGGAAAAGTATTCAGACTATTCCGACGAGGAGCTGATTATCCGCTATCGGGAAGGAGAGCAGCAGATCGTCGATTATTTAATGGAAAAATATAAAAATGTGGTACGTAGCAAAGCCGGAAGAATGTTTATTTTAGGGGCAGATAAGGATGATCTGATTCAGGAAGGCATGATCGGTCTGTTTAAGGCGGTCAGGGATTATGACAGTGGCAGGGATGCCAGCTTTTATACCTTTGCCGATCTTTGTATCTCCAGACAGATGTATACTGCTATTCAGGCAGCAAACCGCAAGAAGCACTCACCGTTGAATTCCTACATTTCGCTGTATAAAAATCAGGAAGAAACCGATATGGAAAGTGAATTGATCGGAGCTATCCAGAATTCTTCCGAGCGCAATCCGGAAGAGATTTTGATCGATCGGGAAAATGTGGAGGCAATCGAGAAAATCATTGAAAACGATTTAAGTCCCTTTGAACGACAGGTATTGGAGTTGTCCATGACGGGAATGAATTATCAGGATATTGCCAGACTTCTTGGTAAAGATCCAAAATCTACAGATAATGCGCTAAATCGTGTAAAGACAAAGATAAAAAAGCAATTGAAAAATCCTAAATAAGAAAAGTGATGCAAACAATTGCTTTTTCAAAAATTGTTTTAAATATTAGTGTAAACCAACAGTTGCAAAAGTTGCAAATAAAAAATGCTTGAAAACTTTGATTTTCAAGCATTTTTAAAGCTGATAACGGGACTCGGACCCGTGACCTCCGCATTACCAATGCGACGCTCTACCACCTGAGCTATATCAGCCGGTTAACTCACCGACGTTCATTGTAGCATGGTGGATATGTTTTGTCAATGACAAAAAAGGACATAGTCCTAAAATTAAAAGGATATCATTTCAAACTGAAATATGTCCTTTTGGATGTACAGAATAACAACAATATAAGTCGTCAATCAGTTGATAAAAGAGAATTATTCTTCCTCTTCTTCTTCCGATTCCTTTTTTACAGGCATCATTTTTTCTCTATATTTATCCTCAAATACTTCCAATTCGATGCGATATGCGTTTTTTTCCACGATCAGTTCTTCGATGTGATCATCGATTAATTTCATTTCTGCTTTTACTTTATCCAGATGCTGTCTGATTAATTTGCTTCCTTTCTCTAGAAGATGGTCATCTAAACATTGGTTGTAAAGATCTGCTCTAAACTTTAAAAGCTTTTTTCTTCTTTTTGTGCTTTGATTCGTTGCTCAACAGACGTGAAAGAAACTTTTAATTCTTTGTAAATTTCGTCCTAAAGTCTGGTATCCTTTTCTATTTGTAACTCTCATTTACCCCATTTTTATATAATATGCCGTACATTTAAAAGTTAAAATTATTATAGCAAATGTTTTACAATCTGCATAGTGGTGTGTTAAAATTATTTAGTTAGAAACTATCGGGGGAAAGATTAATGTCGAGGATTGATCAAAAAGATATTTTATTAAAAGCAAATAAGAAATTATCTTGGGGAATATTAGGTTTTTTAGCACTCATTCCTTTGGTTATAATTCTTTATATTGTGAAAATATTGCCATATACGTTTGAAGACATAATCATTGTATGCAGTTGTATTCTGTTTTTTTCTGTTTTACCCTTTTTTGTCAACAAATTCTTTTATAACGAATCTTTTATTGCACACTGCAACCTGTACTGCTTGGAATTATTGGTTTTGATGCTTATATTCAATCCGGTAGTGGATTTGTCTCTGCTTTATTTTGTACTACCGATTGTCAGCCTTATTTATTTAAATAGAGGTATTCTTCATAAAATGTCGATGATTGCATTTGCGGGAATGATTCTTGTCAAAGGCTCAAAGCTGGGATATTCGATTGCCAGTGATAAGTCAACAGCAATTGATTTTAATCCTATGTATATGGATCTTTTGGTTTCAACTATTGAATTTATTGTTTTATCTATTATCTTGATAAAATCCTTTGAAGTAATGGAGGATATTTTTGCAAAAGCCAATCATGCTGCCATGATGGATATGTATGCATCATCGGGAATTGCATCTGTGGATAATTCTTCCCATTTGGGTACGCAGACCCAAAGAAAGGTAGAACACAGTGATACCTATGACGTACAGCAGTTCTTTTCAGCGATTGCATCCGATATGGAGAAACTGATTAAAGGAAAAAATAAGCATTTTACCTTGGATTTGGATAATCAAATGCCGGTGGAGTTGTATGGTCGTAAGGTGCAGCTAAAAAATGCACTTACCAATATATGTGCTGATCTTTTGATGTATAATACCGAATCGGAGGTCAATGTATATGTTACCTACGAAAGTGGTCTCAACTTAAGAAAAAAAGATAATATTACGATGATTATCCGTATTGACAGCAATACGGTATTAAATAAGACTTCCGCCGATAAAAAGGCCTTGGGTTATTTTTTGAGTAAAAAAATCATTGATGAGTTAGAAGGCGATTTAATCGAGAGCAATGAAAACGGAAAAACGAATTTCAAAATTCGTTTGTTACAACGGGTTGAAAATGAACAGACCATTGGTGATCGTCAGCAAAAGCAAAAATCCGAACTTCTGGAATTAGAACAATTAGCTATTGCAAACAAAGCAGAAGAAAATGTCGGAAATCTGTTTCATTCGGATGTTCGTGTTATGGTTGTGGATGATAACAGAGAAGCACGTAAACTTGTTGATTCGGTCCTGTCTGCTGTGGGAATCAAAGTTACAGGTGTCAAAAATGGTGTTGAGTGCATTGAAATGTTAAAAACACAAGATTATGATATGGTATTAATTGACCAGATGATGCCTGATAAAAGCGGCGTCGAAACGGTTAAGGAAATCCGGTTTCAGGAAAGTGAGTATTTTCAGAAGCTTCCCATTGTTATGATGTCCATTCATGGAGGAAGAGAAGAGGCAAAGAATTATCAGGCACAGGGATTTACCGATTGCATTACTAAACCCATAAAAGTGGATGAAATTAAATCTTGCCTGAAAAAATGGATCAAAGATGATTATCGGATGAGTTATGAAGAATATATGAGGATCCAAAATGAAAGTTAAAAATTGTTGGAATAGCATTCAAAAGATTAAAAATACCATTTTCATAATGAGTGGGGCAGAAGCATTGGCTGCTGCCCTTTTTAGCATATTTCTATCGGCATTAACCGCATTCGGAATTAGCCGGTTGTATTATGGCATATGGCCTCATTACACACAGTTTGTAGCAGGAGGGACTGTTTATAACGGTTATAACAAAACAGGAGATATGAGCATGTTTTATCTGTTGATTGTCTGTATCCCTGTTTATTTTATGATCTTTTTATGGCTAAAACATAGGAATTATGTAAACCAAAAATCGGAAATGAATGCTGGTTCTATGGATTCCGGAGAAGTTTTGTCACAAAAAAAAGAGTTCCTCTGTCACCTGCTGGATTTTTTTGCTGCATTTTTGCTGGGTGTGTTTGCAATTACGGCTATAGAAACAGCGGTATCCGGTAGATTAGTAACACATCGGACGCAGTTTGCATATGTAAGAATTTTTCTTATTGTCTGCTATCTGATGTGGATGACGGCTCTTTGGGTATGGGCATGGGCAAAAAATCAGAATATTTATCCTTTGATTGAGAAAATTTCAGCTTTTTCACAGCTTGTGTTACCGTTTTGTTTTCTGGGATACTTTGGATTTTACTATCAGTATGAAAACGAAACGGGTTTGATTGAGTTGTTTTATTCCCGAAAATGGAAATGGTTTTGCATGGTTGTGTTTGTTATCTTACTTTCGGCTCAAATCTACCGGCTGATAAAAAAGAAAACAGACATTTCCGTATATGCTTTGATTTCAATCGCCACGATGTCGGTTATGCGTACGCCGGATGGAGTGCTGAGTGTGGATTTTTTTCATAACGGTGAGATGGCATTGCCTATGCAACAGTTGGTTTCATACGGTCAAATTCCTTATTTTGATATCGATCCGATTCATGGTTTATGTGACTATATTTATAGTTTTTTTAATTATCTTTTTTTTGACGGAAGCTATTTTTCGCAAAATGCCGGGATTGTGGCAGCCAATCTTTTTATTGCTGCATTTTTGGCAGTTGTTTTAGCTAACTGTCTGAAAACACGAAGCGGCGCTCTTGTTATCATATGGTTATTTATGCCATATCTTTTGGAAAAGGCCGGCATTCGTTATGTGATGTTTGTTGTTTCATTTTTTATATTGCTGTCGGACAGAGTTCGTAAGAATAGCCTGTGGTTTTTCTGGTGGTGGGTGCTTTTGTGCATTACCGGTATTTTTTATAATGTTTCGATTGGTGCATCCATGGCTGTGGCATTTTTGCCGGAAACGATTTATCGTCTGATTAAAGAAGTAAAACTGCGCTGGGGACAATATGAAAAGTCGCATAAATGCAAAGATATCTTTATGGATATGCAAAAAAAAGAGAAAATAATCCTACTTTGTGCATGGATTGTATTATTGCCCATTGGTATTTGTTTTATTCCCTGGTTTTTGCAGATTCTTAGATTCCTGCAGGAAAATGCAGCAACAACTCTCTGGGTAAACGGCACTGAAATCTTCGGTTCGGAATTTCGTCCGGTTGAAACATTTGCACTTTTTATTTCGTATCTGGCAGTTTTGGTTGCTGCCTTGTCCGGTAATCAAAAGGCAAAATCTGCTTTTGTTTCCATGACCGTTTGTTTCTTTGTTATTGCTAATTATGCCTGTGTCCGCTATGATGAAGGACTTCGACTGGCTGTTTTAGGAGTCATATTCTCAGTGATATGTCTTTCTTATTTTTGTATGGATTATCTGTCTTCCTATACGAAGACAGTCTGGCTGGCTCTTCTTTCTGTAACTTGTTTTTTATTAATTCGTAACTATTTGCCGATTAGAATGGATGCTTTGGTTTGTATCGAACAGATTCCGACAAAAACAGAAGTTACCATCAATGAAACAAAGATAGAAGATCCGGTTGTCTATGTTTCCGGGGACAGTGTCAATATGGAACACATGGGAAGCGGTTTTATTCAGGGACTTACGCTGAATAGCCTGAAGAATATTCAATTTGTCCTACAACAGGAAGAAGCAGAGGATTCTTTTCTGGATTTGACCAATAAGATTTCCCATACGGCTATTTTGGATTTAAAGGCGGACTATCCGTATACATCAGCTTATAATATCAGCAACGACTTAATGCAGAAAAAAGCAATCGCCTGTATTCGTGAAAACAGACCGAGGCTGATTTTGCTCGCACCGTATATTCGTTTTGATCAGGCACCGGTCAGTTTGCGTTCTCCGAAATTATATCAGGCAATTCTTCAGATGGGATATCAACCATATATCTATGAAGATGTTGTATATTTGCTGGATGGCGAATCAAAGTGTGATGTGGCAAAAGACGGTAAGCGTAAACTGGGACTACTCAATCACCATACCGATATAGGAATGTTGCCGTATCTGTGGGGAACAGCTTTGGAGGAGCAAAAAGACCATCTTGTCGAGGTTTTCTGCGAAAACGGTTCTATACAGGGATGCGAAATAGCATATATTGATTTGGAAATTGCTGCTTCAGATATTACCGGAGATTCTTTTTCTTTGTCTTTTCAAAGTGATATTGATGGGGAAATGTATCAGTTTCAGATTCGGACAGGTAGAGAAAAGTTAAAGAAAAATCAGACTGTTCATTATTTTATTCCTGTTTTTTCATCTCCTTTCTTTTACTATTCGGATAACATAGAGGTAAAAATAGATGGAATAAGTCCTGCGAAGATAACTTATTATACTTCTGTTATCGAATAGCCCCAAAATATTCGAAGGTTGTTCTAAACGGGTTATGTTTTCCTGTTTTTGGGGTTCCAAAGTCATAAACCATAATTATAAAAACGGATGATTACTCGAAAAGGATCATCCGTTTTTGTGATTATATAACCCGTGAAATGTGTGATGTCACAATTGCGTATTTATTCTGTGAGCGGTGTTTCTGCCGAATCCGTTGTTGGAGTCTGAACTGTAGCAGCCTGAGCAGCCTGAGCAGCCTGAGCAGCTTGAGCCGCTTGAGCCGCAGCCTGGGCAGCTTGAGCCGCAGCGGCAGCCTGAGCAGCAGCGGTCTGTTGGGATGCAATAGCGGCTTGACTATCCGCCGCAAACGCATCCGGATTGGTTGCATAATAGGTTGCATTATGAGGACATACCTGCTGTGAAGTGGCACTTCCGTCAACACTGGGTGCTATGGTTACCATTCCCGGGACTTTAAACGGACAAGATGGATCAGCCGGTAGACCGGTTGCAGCACATACCGTTCCTGCGTAGTGCGCATCACATGCTTCGGTCGGAACCGTACCTTCGGCAAAATATTCCGTATGAGCCGTACAGATGCCGGCAACCGGCAGCTTTCCGGAAGATTTACATACGGATGCGGTTACAATGCCATCCGGTTTTTCAAATTCTTTATTTGGCAGATTTTCGTGTATTCTGCTCATGACAGCACGCCACATGGTTTTCGATAAATTCTTTTCAGCACTGTCATGCATGATTTCGTTGTTGTCATATCCCGTCCAGGTAGTAGCTGTATAATAAGGCGTATATCCTGCAAACCAGACATCACGATAGCTGGATGTGGTTCCGGTTTTACCTGCAATCGACATACCACCGAAGTTGACACTTCCACCGGTACCTTTGGTTACAACATCGACCATGGCATCCGTCAACAGAAATGCAGTGGTTTCCTGAAGAACACGTCTTGTCTGTGGATTGGTACGATCTAAAATGACATTTCCGTCATGATCTAAAATCGTGGTATATAAAGCCGGTTCAATATATACTCCGCCATTTGCGATAGTGGCATAGGATGCATTTAATTCCATATTGGTAACACCATCGGTAATGCCACCTAAAGCCAGAGCCTGCTGGATATCTGAATAGATTTCAGTTTTTCCGGTTACGGAATTGGTCACGGCACGTCTTTCAACAAGTGTTGTAAAACCGAATTTTTGTAAATAGTCAAATCCCAGCTGGGGAGTAATCTGGGTCAGTGTCTTAACGGCAACAATGTTTAAGGACTGTTCAATTCCATAACGAAGTGTACAGATTCCTTTGTAAGCGCCGCCGTACCAGTTGGATACCGGGCGACCATTATCATAGTTGAAAGGAGCATCATCCTGTACGGAAGCTAAGGTCAGTCCTGCACTGTCGAGAGCAGGAGCATAGGTAGATACAACCTTAAAGGTTGATCCGGGCTGACGGGTTGTGGATGTTGCACGGTTTAATGAACGGCTGGATGCTTTGGTGCCGCGCCCGCCGATCATGGCAACAATGTATCCGGTATGCTGGTCCTCAATGGTTAAGGATACCTGAGGCTGTGGCGTCAAAACGATGTTTTCGGCTTCTACTTTGTCGCCATATCCCATAACAGAGGCTTTATATTCCTCAATAGCTTCATAAGCCTGATCCTGAGAAGAGTAAAGCAAATCAAAATTGGCATTGGTCTGTTTAAAATAGCTTTTAAACATTTCTGTGCTGTGATTTTCCTGTTCACCGTTTGACTTCGAAATCGTCAGTTCATAATGAAGCAGCCATTTTACATTGGAAGGATAGTTGGATTCGTCATTGTATACTTCATCACATATTTTCTGTATTTCCGGATCCTGCGTGGTATTAATCTGTAACCCACCACTGTATACAAGGTTATAGGCCTGTGTTTCATTGTAACCCAACTGCTCCATCAAATCATTGATGACCTGATCGATAACAGCGTCAACAAAATATGTGTTGATGGATTCAACATCCTTGGTTTCGTTAACGGACTTGATACGCGAGTATACATCGTCAGCTATGGCAACATTGTATTCTGTCTGCGTGATGTAGCCCTGTTCAAGCATATTGTTTAAGACCTTTTCCCGTCTCGTTGCATTATTGTCCGGATGGGAGATGGGATTATACTTGGAAGGGTTCTGGGTAATTGCAGCAATTACCGCACATTCGGAAAGGGTCAGATCAGAAACATTCTTATCAAAATAACGACGCGAAGCCGCCTGTACACCCAGTGTATTCTGACCTAAGTTGATGGAATTCATATATAATTCCAGAATATCGCTTTTGGACATTCTTTTTTCCAGTTCCAAAGCCAGATACTGTTCCTGAAATTTACGCTTAAATTTGTTTATGAGATTGGTTTCGGTAACCCAGGTGTCATCAAAAACGTTATTCTTTAAGAGCTGCTGGGTAATGGTTGATGCGCCCTGACTGAACTTAAATTTGTTTTTGACGGCTTCCATACCGGCACGGGCAATACCCTTAATGTCAATACCGTTGTGTTCATAAAAACGCTCATCTTCAATGGCAACAAAAGCATTTGCAAGATTTTTCGGAATGGAATTCATGTTTACATAACTTCTGTTTGAATTTGTGGCAACGAGCTTTGTCATCTGTTTTCCTTTGGCATCGTAAACAAAAGTTGCATATCCGGAAGGTGTTACATCCAGAGTGGATATATCCGGAGAAGATGCTAATATTCCGTTAAACATTCCAATGCCCATACAGGCACCAATGATTCCGATACCGATGAAACATATGAGTATGGCTTTTAAGAAATAAAGAAGAAACATTTTTTCGATTTTAGTACTGGTAGAATTCAGTTGTTTCTGCCTTTTCTTAATGCCCTTTTTACTGTAATTCATAAAAAAGCCTCCTAAACTATATGGCACCTGCCTTAGTAGTATATTATTCAAAGACAAAAGTAAACATATATCATTAAGTATACCAAAATATGGAGCTAAAATAAAGTGTTGACTGCTATTTCTTCTATATATAGGTAGTTTGATACTGTGGTATAAAGTATAAAATGATGTTTTTACTTGCAAAATACGATATCAGTGGCAAAAGGTCTGAATAATTATTTTTCCATATAATGGATTATTTACAAATTCGTACACATTTATTCCACAATGTGGTAAAATATCCATGTTGTGTGCAAAATGGTATAGTTTTGCCAAAAAATTGTTTATTTACAAAAGAGATGAAAAGAGGTGATGATGTATGCCAGACATAGACCGATCGATATACAAGGGTGGAATCGGTGAAGTTGTGGAGAAAAAATCCCGCTTTATTGCAACGATTGAACCCGTGACGAGCAAAGAGGAGGCGGAAGCCATGATTGCCGCCTGCAAAAAGAAATATTGGGACGCCAGACACAATTGCAGTGCATACATTATCGCTGATACAGTTGATATCTTGCATTCTTCGGATGATGGAGAACCTTCCGGTACGGCCGGAAAGCCAATGTTGGATATTCTGGTTGCACAGGGACTGAAAAATGTCTGTGTTGTGGTTACCCGGTATTTTGGTGGTACCTTGCTTGGGACAGGAGGACTGGTGCGCGCCTATCAGGCAGCCGTCAAAGCAGGACTTGAGCAGTGTACCTTTATTGAAAAGAAGAAGGGTATAAAAGCAACTGTTGCACTTGATTACAATGATGTTGGTAAAATCCAGTATCTGTTTGCAACCCAAAAGGTTGAGACGATTTCTACGGATTATGGGGAAAAGGTTTTAATGTCACTCATCATTCCGTATGATGCTTTTTCAAATGTCAAAGAAAAATTGGTTGACATAACAAGTGGAAAGTCATCATTTCAAGATGTTTCGGAGGCTTACTACGCTCTTGTGGAAGGAGAGATTAAGCTATGGATGAAAGATTAGAAGAACTGTATACAACATTAAATGATTATCTAAATCAAAAACAATACGTCAAATTGAGGGAATGGTTAAGAGATTTAAACGTTGCCGATATTGCTGCCATGATGGAAGAATTAGACGAGGAACTACAGTTAAAGACGTTCCGGATTCTGCCCAAGGATATGGCTGCGGATATTTTTTCTTATCTGCCCATTGAAGTGGAACAGCAGATTATTACGTCCATATCCGACCGTGAAGCCGGTAAAATCATCGATAATCTGATGGCGGATGATGCCACGGACCTTTTAGAGGAGATGCCGGCCAATATTGTTAAGAGACTGTTGGCCAATGCCAGTCATGAAACCAGAAGGGATATCAATCATCTGCTTCGTTATCCGGAGGATTCAGCCGGCAGTATCATGACGGTCGAATTTATGGATTTAAAAGAAGGACAGACCGTTGCGCAGGCGATTGAACGGATTAAGAAGGCGGCAGTGGATTCCGAAACCATTAATATCTGTTATGTTTTGGATTATCAGAGAAAATTAAAAGGAACGGTAGCATTGCGCTATCTCTTATTAAAGGATCCCGATGAAAAAATCGGCGATATCATGCATGAGAATGTCATCAGTCTTCATACCCTGATGGATCAGGAGGAAGTAGCAAGACAGTTCCAAAAATACGACTTTACCGCCATGCCGGTTGTGGATAATGAAGATCGTCTGGTCGGTATTATCACGGTCGATGACGTTGTGGATATTTTGCAGGAAGAGGCTACGGAGGATATGGAAAAGATGGCGGCTATTGTGCCAAGCGATAAACCATATCTTAAGACAACCGTGTTTGAAACCTGGAAAAAGCGTATTCCGTGGCTGCTTTTATTGATGATTTCCGCAACCTTTACCGGAAAGATTATTGCATCCTTTGAAGATGCTTTAAGCGTATATGTGGTGCTGACGACGTTTATTCCCATGCTCATGGATACCGGCGGAAATGCCGGCGGACAGACTTCGGTTACGGTTATTCGTGGTTTGTCCTTAAATGAGATTGAGTTTTCGGATTTCTTTAAAGTTGTATGGAAAGAAATAAGAGTTGCACTTTTATGCGGTTTGACATTAGCCGTGGCAAACTTTGCAAAGTTAATGATTATTGATCGTGTTACCATGCCGGTTGCAGCAGTTGTCTGTGCGACTTTGGTTGTTGCAGTCCTAATTGCGAAGTTGGTCGGAAGTATGCTGCCGATGTTAGCAAAGAAAATCGGTTTTGACCCGGCAGTTATGGCGAGTCCGTTTATTACTACGATCGTAGATGCGTTGTCGTTATTGATATATTTTAGAATTGCATCTATGGTGCTGGGATTGTAAATCTTCGACTTATTGGAGCAATAGGGTTATTGAAAAATAGAATGTGGGGCTTAGTGTTATCTGTAATAAACTGTGTAATAACAATTGCATTGATGATGTTTTTGTTACCAGCCGGAATTATGGATGGAATACTTGCAGGAAGTGCATTGATATTAATCCTGATGCAGTATTATGGGGATAAAAAAGTCGTGGAATAGACTGCGAAAGGTTGATGGAGGATAATGTTATGAAAAAAATAGCAATGTTTACAATGGGAACCAAAGGCGATGTGCAACCCTATATTTATTTGGCACAGGAATAAAATAAAAATGGATATTACACATTGCTTGGTTCGCATCCTTGCTGGAAACAATTGATTGAATCAAGTAATATAAAATTCGTACCGATTGGTCCGGATATTGATATAGAAAAAGAGGCTGCAATTATTCGGGGGAAAAATAAAAATCCGATGCTTAGTATGCTCAAAACAATGAATTTTGTATTTGATATAATTGTTGAATCTACAGGAGATGTCTTTGAAGCTTGTAAAGGGATGGATTTGATCGTAGTATCACATGCACAAATGGGGGCGACGGAAGCGGAAGTTTTGGGAATACCAACAGTCAATGTTACGATACAGCCTGAGATGATTCCGGAAAAACTAAAGAAGAAAACTTTTATTAATAGAGTAATTGTACAAGGCTTCCAAAAATCTTTGGAAGAATATAAATTGCCGAATTCTATGATTGCGATTGGTTCCGTTCCGCACAGTTATCTTTTTGATAAATGTAAAATGGTAATTCATCACTGTGGATTTGGAACATCGGCAGCAACTTTGATATATGGCATTCCGTCGATCCCAGTTCCTCATGTTTTAGACCAAAAAGGACAATCGGATATGCTTATAAAACTAGGCGTGGCAAGTGATGAAATCGATGGACATAATATAACAGAGGATAAAATTATTTCATGTATTAAAGATATGGAATTGCATTATGAAGAAAGATATCAGAAAGTAAAGCAACTATCAGAAAAAATTAGAAACGAAAAAGGATTGGAGGTCGCGGTTCGGTACATTAGTGAAATCATTTAAAAATTGTTTGCCCATTACGAATATATTGCAATTGGAAATAGCGTTATCTTGCTCATACGTATGGACAAGATGAGAGAAAAAAACTAAAAATAATAGTTGATATTCGAACGTATGTTTGGTATAATATAATTACGGAAAGTACCCATGACAGGGTGGTAGCCTCCCGAGTTTATGATACCGGTACGCCGGAATACATAGGAAGGGAGGTGGCGCCGATGACAGCTTATGAAATCATTTCGATTTTTATAGGGATATTGGCTTTGCTGATGTCCTTTGGTAGCTTAATTGTTGCGTTGCTTGCCTTTCTCGACAAGAGAAACAAGCGAAAATAAAAATGCCTATCCTGTCTGGTCCACAGGATAGGCGTTGTCCGTAAGGACAAATATTAGTCTAAACTTGGAGCATCCACCTTTGGAGTGGGTGCTTTCTCTTTGTATAATTATAATAACATCGATACTGAAATAGTTCAAGTATTTTTGAAAATTAATTGTTGATGGATTAATAGGGCGATTATCTCACCCATTTATCTCTGTTTCGGTAAGGCTGGCTGACGATACCCGATAATCCGGCTTTGAGGGTTCGGATTTCCTCGTTTTTGGTGGCGATTATGTGCCGTGTTCGTTCGAATAATATTATTATATACGGATTATTTAGATAAACTTAGCAACGTTCGTCGGACAATAGAAAAATACTATCCGGCCCATAACTCCTTGATAAATTGTTTCGATATCTGGCTCGAAACTTATTTCTTAAATCCCGCACGCTTTCTTAATGTCGGATCTAATATTTTCTTGCGGATACGAAGACTTTGGGGGGTTACCTCCAAAAGTTCATCCGTGTCAATAAAATCCAAAGCTTGTTCTAAACTTAGAATTTTCGGCGGAACCAGTTTTAAAGCCTCATCCGAGCTGGAAGTACGTGTGTTGGTTAAATGCTTGGTCTTGCAGACGTTGATTTCGATATCTTCCGCACGACCGGTTTCACCGACAACCATACCGGAATAAACTTTTTCACCGGGACCAATGAACAAGGTGCCGCGTTCCTGAGCATTGAATAAGCCATAGGTAATGGCTTCACCTGCTTCGAAAGCAATCAAAGAACCGTTGGCACGGTAGTTTAAATCTCCTTTATATGGGCCATAGCCATCAAAAATCGTATTTAAGATACCATTTCCTTTGGTATCGGTCATAAATTCACCACGATAACCGATTAATCCGCGGGAAGGAATGGAGAATTCCAGTCTGGTATATCCGCCGGAACCGGTACCCATATTGAGAAGTTCTCCTTTTCTTGCAGAAAGCTTTTGAATAACGGCACCCGAAAATTCATCAGGCACGTCAACATAGGCTAACTCCATAGGTTCGGTCTTTTTACCGTTTTCATCTTCTTTGTATAGTACTTCGGCTTTGGATACCGCAAACTCATATCCTTCACGGCGCATATTTTCAATTAAGACGGAAAGGTGTAATTCACCACGACCGGAAACCTTAAACGAATCCATGTTTTCGGTTTCTTCTACTCTTAAAGAAACGTCAGTGTTTAATTCGCGGAACAGACGGTCTCTTAAATGTCGTGAAGTGACATATTTTCCTTCCGTACCGGCAAGCGGCGAGTCGTTTACCACAAAATGCATGGCAATCGTGGGCTCTGAAATTTTCTGGAAGGGGATAGGTTTTACGTCATCCGGTGAACAGAGTGTATCGCCGATGTGGATATCGGAAATACCGGAGATGGCAACGATAGAACCAATGCCTGCTTCTTTTACTTCCACTTTGTTCAAACCATCGAATTCATATAATTTGGAAACTTTTACTTTCCGCATTTTGTCCGGTTCATGGTGGTTAACCATGACGACATCCTGATTGACCCTGATGGAACCGTTGTCAACTTTTCCGACACCGATTCGTCCGACATACTCATTATAATCAATCGTGCTGATAAGTACCTGTGTACCGGCATCCGGATCCCCTTCGGGAGCGGGAATATAATCTAAAATCGTATCAAACAAAGGAATCATATCCGTTCCTTCTTTGTCCATATCAAGACTTGCATAACCGCCTCTTGCAGAAGCAAATACAAAAGGGCAGTCCAACTGGTTTTCATCTGCCTCCAAATCAATAAACAATTCCAAGACTTCATCCACAACTTCTGCACATCTTGCCTCAGGACGGTCGATTTTGTTGACACAGACAATGACCGGAAGACTTAATTCCAAAGCTTTGCGAAGCACAAATTTGGTCTGTGGCATCGCACCTTCAAATGCATCCACAACCAAAATAACGCCGTTGACCATTTTTAAAACACGTTCCACTTCGCCGCCAAAATCGGCATGCCCGGGAGTATCAATAATATTAATTTTGGTACCTTTATATGTGATGGCTGTATTTTTGGAAAGAATGGTAATACCACGTTCTCTTTCAATATCATTCGAATCCATGACACGTTCGGCAACTTCCTGATTTTCACGGAAAACGCCGCTTTGCTTTAATAATTCGTCTACCAGAGTCGTCTTGCCATGATCGACATGGGCAATGATTGCCACGTTTCTGACATCATCTCTTTTTTGATTCATAACTAAAAATCCTTTCGCGCTTTTTCGCACCGCGCCCAATACTGTTTTTTTCTTGAAATATCCTTGTTTACAAACGATTTTAGTCTATCACAATTATTACAAAAATCAAGTAAATTCATGTCATTTCCTGCAATTTGTGTCACTTTTATAAATAGTTTGTCGATTGAAAATTTACATTTTTTAGTAAAAATGAAATAAGATATTACTACATGACAGGAAAAAATTCTTTATTGAGTAAGAAGGGAGAACAAAAAAATGGATAAGATGAATGAAAATAACAAAGCAACCGTCATGGGAGAAATTGTAGGAACATTTACGTTCAGTCATGAGATTTACGGAGAAGGTTTTTACATGATTGATTTGCTGGTGCCGCGCTTATCAGACAGTGCGGATCTGATTCCACTCATGGTTTCGGAACGGCTGATTAATGTAAATGAAAATTACGAGGGAATGAAAGTGAAGGTTTCCGGACAATTTCGTTCTTATAACCGCCATGAAGAACGGAAAAATAAGCTTGTGTTATCTGTATTTGTGAGAGAATGGGAATTCATCGATGAAATTGAACGAAGTGAGATGACCAACCATATTGAACTGGATGGTTTCATCTGTAAAGAACCGATTTATCGGAAAACGCCTCTTGGAAGAGAAATTGCGGATATTCTTCTTGCGGTAAACAGACCGTACGGAAAGAGTGATTATATTCCGTGTATCAGCTGGGGAAGAAATGCCAGATTTGCCAATGATTTTGAGGTGGGAAGCCGCTGCCGTATTATTGGTAGAATTCAGAGCAGGGAATATATGAAAAAAATATCAGAAGACCAGGTGGAAAAAAGGATTGCTTATGAAGTTTCCGTCAGCAAACTGGAAATTCCTGTAGAAGATCCGGTTTTATCATGATGAATATTCTGCAATATTAATATTTCGATCATTTTTTTAAAATATAATAATATTTTGATTAGTCTTCTGAAATTATAAAGTTTTATCTATACCCTATTGTTTGAGTTATTTGCAGGATTGAGCCAGATATGATCGGTGTTGAATTGTTCTAAATATATTGTGTGGACCTGACACTGAATTGTGCAAGATTACAATTGCTATAAAAAAAGAATTGTGCTATGATTTTGCAAAATATGACATGAAACTTATGGTGGGTGGATCATGAAAACTGGAAAAATTCATATTTATTCAGGAGACGGACACGGTAAGACGCCGGCAGCATTAGGAGAAGCTCTCTATGCGGCATCAGCGGGAAAGCAGGTTGTTGTTATCCAGTTTATGAAAGGAAAAGGCATTTTCGAAAATGATTTTGTCAAAAGACTGGAGCCTGAAATCAAGTTTTTTTGTTTTGAAAAAGCTGAAAGTGAATATGTCGATTTGAATGATGAGCAGCAGGCAGAAGAGAATATTAACATTCGTAATGGTTTTAATTTTGCAAAAAAAGTCCTGTCAACGAACGGATGTGATTTACTGATTTTGGATGAAATTCTCGGTGTTTTGGATGTCGGAGTCATCACCGTGGATGATTTAAAATGTCTTTTGGATGCCAAGGAAGAAGATACGACTATTATTATGACCGGCATTCAGTTAAAGGACGAAGTAGTATCTTTGGTAGATGAAATTTCCAAAATCGAATCTATGCCTATTGCATAAATGAAAAAAGAGTGATATGCTTTTTATGATGTAACGATTATTGTACATCAGTCATATATTAAGAGATAGAGGTCGCGTTTTTTATCAGTACTCATCCGGATGCTCAGGAGCAGTCGAAGGATGATGAAAGGAAAGGACGCCGAAAGGAAATATTTCCTGACAATATTTTCTTGGGCATACAGTTAAGAACTGTATGACTGTCATCGGTTTCGATGGGGGGCTATCATAAGGTTAGAAAGATATGCCGTTTCCCTGTGGAGACGGCTTTTTCGATATTTGACCCGGCAAAATTTCTTTTTATATGGAAAAAGCATGAGCTGTCATGCCACTACATATGATGATTTAGGAGGAAAAAAAGATGGCTATTTTTACTGGCGCTGGTGTTGCGATTGTCACACCTTTTCATGAGGACGGAAGCGTAAACTACGAGGCTTTCGAAAAACAGATTGAGTTACAGATTGCGGGTGGAACCGATGCAATTATCGTTTGCGGAACAACCGGTGAATCTTCCACATTGACACATGAGGAGCATTTGGATGTGATTCGTTTCTGTGTTGAAAAAGTAAACAAACGAATTCCAGTTGTGGCAGGTACAGGTTCCAATTGCACGCAGACAGCAATTTATCTTTCACAGGAAGCAGAAAAAGCAGGTGCGGACGGATTATTGTTAGTTACACCTTACTACAACAAATGTACACAAAAAGGTTTGTATGAACATTTTAAAATGGTTGCCGAGAGTGTCAATATCCCGATTATTCTATATAATATTCCCGGCAGAACCGGCGGCGTATTGATACAGCCTGAAACAGTTGTTTCTCTTTGCCGCGATGTAAAAAATATTGTTGGTGTCAAAGATGCAACCGGTAATATTTCAGGCGTTGCAAAAGTATTGCAGTTAGCAAACGGAGACGTAGATCTCTATTCCGGAAATGATGACCAGATTGTACCGATTCTTTCTTTGGGAGGCAAGGGCGTTATCTCAGTTCTTTCCAATGTTGCACCGAAACAGACACATGATATCTGTCAGTTGTACTTTGACGGAAAAGTAAAAGAGAGTGCACAGTTACAGTTAAAAGCACTTCCGGTTATTGACGGACTGTTTTGTGAAGTCAATCCCATACCCGTGAAAAAAGCCATGAACCTGATGGGATTGAATGCCGGTCCTCTGCGTCGTCCGCTTACCGAAATGGAAGATGAACATGCAGAAAAACTGGCAGCAGCCATGAAAGAATTTGGAATTTTATAATTGATATTATGTAAAACGCTTGTGAGCCGTCAGAATTATGTTCTGGCGGCTTATTGGCAAATTTTGAAACACATGTTGCAATATTATGTAAACTATGCGTTGCAATATCGAAAAATGAGATTATGTAAACCAAATGTTTTGGGTATTGCTGAATTATGTAAACTGTTGATTGGCGATGCAAGGTATATATACAGATAAACATAGAAAAAGCAATCCATGATGCTTACATAATGAAAGTCAGATTGAAATGAAGATCGATAGTGATGGAAGATTGTATAAAATAAAGAGACAGGAGATTAACAAAATGACAAGAATAATTATGCATGGCTGTAACGGTGCCATGGGACAAATGATTGCCGGATTAGTTGCTGCAGATGAAGATGCAGAAATTGTTGCAGGTGTTGATATCAATACTGAGCAAAAAAATGATTTTCCGGTTTTTGCATCAATTGATGAATGCACGGTAGAAGCAGATGCAGTAATTGATTTTTCACATATCAGCTGTGTAGAAAACTTATTAAACTGGTGTGAAGAAAAACAGATGCCAGTGGTATTATGTACCACCGGTATGACAGATGAAATGTTGAAAAAAGTCGAGGAAGTATCTAAAAAGACAGCAGTTTTAAAATCTGCAAACATGTCACTTGGAATTAATATGCTCTTAAAAATATTAAAAGAGGCAACTTCCGTTTTAGCTCCGGCGGGTTTTGATATTGAAATTGTGGAAAAACATCACCGCAGAAAACTGGATGCTCCGAGTGGAACTGCGTTAGCTTTGGCTGATTCTATCAATGAAGAATTAAACAATGAATATGAGTATGTTTTTGACAGAAGTCAAAGAAGAGAGCCAAGACCCAAAAAAGAAATCGGAATATCTGCAGTCAGAGGTGGTACTATTGTCGGGGATCATGATATCATTTTTGCAGGAGAAGATGAAGTGATTACATTTTCTCACACTGCTTATTCCAGAGCTGTATTTGGAAAAGGAGCCATCCAGGCTGCGAAGTTCTTAAAAGGAAAACAGTCCGGCTTATACAACATGAGCCATGTCATTGATCAGTAGAATTCTTTTGCCGGCGGACGTTGAATGGTACAATTATTCATTACTGATTTAAATTCCGAAGGAGAAGACCTTGGTAGATGAAGGTTATAGCTTATCTAATACCTTTTTACGGCTTTTAGGTAAGCACTACGACACTACACATGTGGTCGTTGGTCATTGGTCATTTGAAAATTTTGAAAGGCGATTCACTAAGTTGTGGCAGTTTTATCTGTTTGCAGAATATTCTGCAAGCAGATAGAACTGTCACAACGACAGGAACCGACAGGAAAATGAAGGAAACGAATAAACAAAGGGGAAAACGATGGACGAATTAGAATTGAAGTATATCAAGAGCCTTGCAAAGCAGTATCCGACAATTGCTGCGGCAAGTACCGAGATTGTAAATTTATCTTCCATAATGAATTTACCGAAAGGAACAGAGCATTTCTTAACAGATATTCATGGTGAATATGAACAGTTTAATCATGTGTTAAAAAATGGATCAGGATCCGTACGCCGTAAAATTGATGAGGAATTCGGAAATACGTTGAGTAATAAGGATAAAAAAAGTCTGGCTACTCTGATTTATTACCCCAATGAAAAACTGGATATTGTGATGAAAGAAGAGGAAAATCTGGAAGACTGGTATAAGATTACATTGTACCGTTTGGTACAGATAACCAAAAGAGTGTCATCCAAATATACCAGATCCAAAGTCAGAAAAGCGCTTCCCAAAGATTTTGCCTATGTCATAGAGGAATTGATTACCGAAAAAGCAGAAGTCCAGGATAAAGAGGCATATTATAATGAAATTGTTCATACGATCATTCGGATTGGACGTGCTCCGGAATTTATTGTGGCATTGTGTGAACTGGTCCAGAGACTGGTTATTGACCATTTGCATATTGTTGGTGATATCTATGACAGAGGTCCTGGACCGCACATCATTATGCGGACACTGCGCTATTATCATTCGGTTGATGTGCAGTGGGGAAATCACGATGTAGTATGGATGGGAGCTGCCAGCGGTCAGCTTGCATGTATAGCTACGGTTATCCGAATGGCAGCCAGATACGGCAATTTGGACTCGTTGGAAGAAGGGTACGGTATCAATCTGATTCCTCTTGCAACGTTTGCTATGGAAAAATATAAGGATGTCAACTGTGATGTCTTTAATATTAAGTACAATACCAATTATAATACCAAGGATCTGACTTTGGATATGAAGATGCATAAAGCGATTTCCATTATTCAATTTAAACTGGAAGGTCAGATTATTAAACGCCGTCCCGAGTTCGAGATGGAAGACAGACTTTTACTGGATAAAATTGATTATGAAAAGAAAACGGTGCGAATTGACGGAGTGAATTATCCTATGAAGGATACGGATTTTCCTACGGTTGATCCCAATGATCCGTATCGACTTTCACCGGAAGAAGAAGAGGTCATGGAACGTCTGAGTCAGGCATTCAGGCGATGTGATAAACTGCAAAAAGATATCCGCTTTTTATTTTCCAAAGGAAGCATGTATAAAATTTATAATTCCAACCTGCTTTTCCATGGATGTGTTCCCATGGATGAAGATGGAAACTTTTTAAAAGTGAATTTATTTGGAAAAGAATATGCAGGAAAAGCCTTATATGATGCGTTGGATAACTATGCAAGAAAAGGCTTTTACGGAACAAGAGATTCCGATGAAAAACGAAAAGGACAGGATATTATCTGGTATATCTGGGCAGGACCAAAATCACCGGTTTTTGGAAAAGAAAAAATGGCTACCTTTGAACGTTATTTTCTCGATGATAAGGAGACACATAAGGAAAAGAAAAATGCATATTACAGGCTTTACGACCGGGAAGATATTTTAAATAAAATATTGGTGGAATTCGGATTATCAACAGAAAAATCCCATATTATTAATGGTCATGTTCCGGTTGAGCAGAAAAACGGTGAATCTCCGGTAAAATGTGGTGGAAAGTTATTGGTCATTGACGGTGGTTTCAGCAAAGCATATCAGTCTAAGACCGGAATTGCCGGCTATACACTGGTTGCAAATTCTCATGGTATGCGTCTGGTATCCCATGAACCTTTTGAATCTGCCGAAGCGGCAATTAAAAACGAGTCGGATATTTTTTCTGATTCGATTATTGTGGAGACAACGCCTGTCAGACAGCGAGTAGCGGATACCGATATCGGCAATGAATTAAGAGTGCAGATTCATCAGCTTGAAGAATTGCTGGAAGCTTATCGCGAAGGTATTATTGTAGAGAAAGATATGTAATAGCCTGATGCAAAGGTTGTGAAAGAAAAAACATAAAAAAATATAAAACAAAAAGCATAGAACAAAGAAAATACCCAGATTCTATGGAATTTGAGTATTTTCTTATATTACTGGAAATACATTTTGATTATTTTGGTGAATTAAATCGACAAAATTAAGAAATCATGTTATAATAAAACCATATTTTGTTAAATAATTATCGATTGATATTTTGTTTCCGGTTAGTCAAACCGCAATTTTGTACAAAAGATTAAGGATTGGTATTATTTGTTGTATTAGTTTGGTTTGTGCCGTTTGTATTATCTACATTATCTGTCATATTGTCAGTTATATTATCGGATGCAGAATTAACACCATTGGTAACATCATCTGTTACGTCTTTTACCGCATCCCCGGTATCGTTGATAATATCTCCGGCAGCATTTCCAACATCATCAACTGCATTAGTTACACCGTCTACAACGTCATTTACGCCATTGTTTGTGTCATTTGTAACATTGTCATTATTGTCAGGTTGTGTTTCATCTGCGTTGTTTTCCTGTCCATTCGCAAAATCCGTGTTTCCGTTTTTATTGGATGACTGGTTATTACCGCAACCGGTAAAACATAAAATCATTGTCGATAACAATACAACAAATAGTAATTTTGATTTTTTCATAATAGTAAACTCCTTTCAAAGTGTTAATTATGAGATTACTATTTGCATTTTTATTTTTTTTATTCAAAAAAGACGATTTTTTTTAAAGGAGGAATTCACATGCAGTTCAGACCGTGTATTGATATTCACAACGGAAGAGTAAAACAGATTGTCGGAAGCAGTATTGGAGGATCCTTACAGGAAAACTTTGTTTCTGAAAAAAATGCTACATATTATGCATTACTTTATAAGAAGAATCAGATTAAAGGCGGACATATGATTTTGTTAAATGCTCCCGATGATCCGTATTATGCGGTAACAAAGATGGAAGCGATGGATGCTTTGGCATTATATCCGGGTGGACTACAGGTCGGCGGTGGCATCAGTGCGGATAATGCAGCTGAATTTATTCAGGCAGGAGCTTCTCATGTTATTGTTACATCTTATGTTTTTCAGGATGGAAAAATAAATTATGATAATTTGGAACGGTTGGTCGATGCAGTCGGCAGAAATCATATTGTTCTGGACTTAAGCGCCAAAAAATATCCGGAAGGCTATGTGATTATGACAGATCGTTGGCAGGTAAAAAGCAATATTGTAATCAATGTTGCTCTTTTAGAGGAATTATCGCTTTATTGTGATGAATTTTTAATTCATTCTGTAGATGTTGAAGGCAAAACCAGAGGAATTGAACAAAATTTAGTTAAAACACTTTCTGATTACAGAGGACTTCCGGTTACTTATGCCGGTGGAATAAGTACTTACGAAGATATGAAGGTTTTGCGTAAAATCGGAAATAATCGAATTAATATGACAGTCGGCAGCGCGCTGGATTTATTTGGTGGCAAACTGGAGTTCAAAAAAATTGTTGCAGAATATCATGACAGATAAGAGATTGAATGCGATTAATTTATTTTGTATATAGCCATTTTTTTGATATGGCTGATAAAGACGATTGATTGTGACGATTAATTGTAATAATTGATTATAATAATTATGAAATATTTTAAAATAAGATTATTGACATTAAAAAACCACTCCGAATGGAGTGGTTTTTCATTAATCCGTTAAAACAATATTGCAAATTCAAATCAAATCTTTTGATAATTTATATTTAAAAAGGCACATTGAAAAACTGATTAGTTGTTATAATTGAGAAATTATAACTTGGTTACGTTTACGGCCTGAGGTCCTTTTTCACCTTCAACTACATCGAACTCTACAGAAGCGCCTTCTTCTAAGGTCTTGTAACCTTCCATATTAAGTCCTGAATAGTGAACAAATACATCATTACCTGCTTCGTCAGAGATAAATCCGTAACCTTTGGGGTTATTAAACCATTTAACTGTACCTTTCATGTTGATACCTCCGATAAATATAGTGTTGCATTTACAACAATGAAAGAATAGCATAGGAAACGTAAAAAGTAAAGAAAATATTTGCGTATTTACGTTTGTTCTGCATTTGTCACATATTTCATTTTGAGAAAAGTTAGCAATAAGTAATCTATTATCGGTCGATACAGGAACCAAATTATGCTTCGTCCTGGTTGTTTGGAATGCGATTAAACACCAGTTCATATCCGTCGCTTCCGTAATTTAGAGAACGATTGACACGACTGATAGTAGCGGTAGATGCTCCTGTTTTTTCTGCAATTTCCAAATAAGTCTTTTTTTCGCGTAACATACGGGCAACTTCATAACGCTGAGAAAGCGATAAAAGTTCGTTAACCGTACATAAATCCTCAAAAAAAGCATAACATTCATCTTTATTCTCTAATGCTAAAATAGCCTGAAATAGAGAATCAACGGCATCCGTTTTAATTTTTTTATTCATACATTTGTCCTCATTTACTTTAACACTGTAAAATTTTAATGTTTTAATACGTGATATTTTATCACACCAGAAGAAAAAGGTAAAGAGACACCGTATAAAAGATTTACAAATAGTTTTCGTTACTATATAATGTGATATATACAGGGACATCATACAGAACTCGCCCTGCTGGCAGGGGAAGAGTTCTGTATGAATGACCCGCCCACGCATGAGCATGAAGAAATTTTATAAAAATTGCGAAATGCGAATGCGGGGGAAATTGCGAGAGTTGCAAAGCAACGGAGCAATTTATATATCAGAAAAGAACGGGGACAGAACTCGCCCGCGCATGAGCAACGAAGCAATTTATATATCAGAAAAGAACGGGGACAGAACTTGCCCTGCTGGCAGGGGAAGAGTTTTGTATGAATGTAAAGGAATAATCGGAGGAATGATTATGACCATTGATAAAGATGATTTATTAAAGAGTATACTAGATAGCCTAAGCCGCATCGAACATATTCAGAGTGATGATATTCCGAATATTGATTTGTATATGGATCAGGTAACAACGTTTATGGACCAGCATCTTAGAGCGACTACCAGATATCCGGATGAGGATAAGATTCTGACCAAAACAATGATAAACAATTATGCCAAAAATGATTTGTTGCCGCCGCCTGTCAAAAAAAAGTATTCCAAAGAGCATGTATTGGTTTTAATCTTTATATACTATTTTAAGGGTGTATTATCTATCAGTGATATCAAAGCGTTGCTCAAACCGATAACGGAAAAGTATTTTTTCAAGGATTCGGATTTGACATTGGAAGATATCTATAATGAAGTTTTTTCTTTAGAAAGTGATCGGATTGACAGTATGAAAGAGGATATTGTCAAGATGTATCAGGAAAGTGAAAAAACATTTAGTGACGCCGATGATGCAGATAAAGATTTTTTGCAGAAATTTTCTTTTATTTGTATGTTAAGCTATGATGTTTATGTGAAAAAACTGATGATTGAAAAAATCATTGATGAAATGCAGAGTGTATAAAAATCATTGATGAAATGAAGAGTGAGAAATAAAAGATATAAGATATAAGGATGATAATAAAACCGCTTAAACTGTTCCGTTTTCTAAAATCCGGTCATATAACCGGCAATTAAAGCATGGTACACAGTTTAAGCGATTTTTATTTGGAAAAGCTTTTTTCTGTACAAGTTTATATAAAAATCACAATTTCCAAAAGGACTGTAGTATAGTTCACTTATTCAGCCGCTTTTTTTGCATATTCGGTTGTAACCAGATCTTCATAAGGAACAGGCTGATCCAGTTCTTTGGCATCCATTAAAATATCCTGTAAGAGGATAAAACTGTCTTCTTCAAAAATCAGATTTTCTTTCCAGGTTTTTTGCGATTTATAGCGTTCTACGATAGAGGTAATCGTGGAAATTTGGGTTTCTTCAAACTGTGGTGCTATGACTTTTGCAATTTCCTCGGAAGAATGCGAATTGACATAGTCCATTCCTTTTTGTAGGGCGTTGGTAAATCCCTGAATAATCTTGGGATTTTTATTCATATAACTGCTTTTTGCACTAAAGGCAGTATAAGGCACATAGCCGGAATCAACACCTAAGGAAGCCACAATGTAGCCGTCTCCTTTTTCTTCCAATGAGGTTGCAAACGGTTCAAATTCAACTGAAAAATCGCCCTGGCCACCGGAGAAAGCAGCAGCGGTGGAACCAAAATCTATACTCTGATCAATGGTTAAATCCGTTTTTGGGTCGATATTATTCATTTTCAGAATATACTCAAACACCATTTCCGGCATACCACCCTGTCTGCCACCTAATACATTTTTGCCTTTCAAATCTTCCCATTTAAAGTTATCCATGGGTTCTCTGGCAACCAAAAAGTTTCCGGCGCGTTGTGTCAACTGGGCAAAGTTTACAACATAATCATCGGTATTGCCAAGATAGGTATAGATGGTTGCTTCACTTCCCATAAAACCGATGTCTGCCTCGCCGGACAGGACAGCGGTCATGGTTTTATCTGCGCCAAAGCCGGTCACCAGTTCCAAATCAATTCCTTCGTCGGCAAAATAACCTTCTTCGATTGCAACATACATCGGAGCGTAGAAAATGGAATGCGCCACCTCGTTTAAGGTTACCTTTGTAAGATCGCTCTCTTCCTTTCCGCATCCGGTTATGAGAATGGAAAAAAGCATACTCAAAATGAGTAAAAGTGAAATTTTCTTTTTCATAATGTCTCCCTGAAACATAAACTTTTACTAATAGGATATTGGAAAGATTGTAAAAGGTTCCTGCATATGCTATTCTCTCATGTGGAAAAGGAGACAACATGATATGTGGATGTGGTTGGTTTTATTATATGGATTAATAAAAGGTGCAAGAGAAATTGTAAAAAAGAAATCCTTACAATACAGTTCGGTTGCGGAAGTTCTATTTTTTTACACATTATTTGCATTTTTAATGGTATTGCCGGATTGTAAGAATGCAATGGGCATATCGGTGCATATGCTGGGATGGATTTTTTTAAAATCCCTGATTATATTCTGCGCCTGGATTTTGAGTTTTAAAGCAATTAAGAAAATGCCAATCAGTCTGTACGGAGTGTTGGATTTGTCCCGTGTCTTATTTGCGACATTGCTTGGAAGTGTTGTGTTAAATGAAGTTATGTCAACCAATCAGATCGTTGGACTAATCCTTGTCGCGATGGGATTATTGTTATTGAAAGTACATATTCCTTTGAAAAAAACGGATAAGGATGAAAAAGACAAAGTGAAGCCGATAATTGTGATTTTTTCATTGCTTTCATGTATGCTCAATGCTCTGTCCGGTTTGCTTGACAAGATCTTGATGCGGGATTTAAACAGTTCGCAGCTACAGTTTTTTTACATGCTTTTTTTGGTTTTACTCTATGGTCTATATATGTGGATTGGAAAAGAAGAGGTAAATTTAAAGAAGGCAGTTAAAAATCCGTGGATATGGTTACTGGCACTTTTGTTTGTGATTGCGGATCGTGCGCTGTTTTTGGCAAATGCGGATCCGGAAAGTAAAATTACTATCATGACTTTGATTAAACAGTCCGGATGTGTTGTTACATTGGCAGCCGGAAAATGGATTTATCATGAAAAGCACGTTTTACATAGAGCATTATGTACTGTTTTGGTAGTGGTTGGAATTGTTGTTGCGGTGCTGTAATGTTTCTGTAATGATAAAAATTTCAACTTCCATATCGACATGGATTGCTAAATATAATATAATAACTATATCTAAGAGTTCGTGATTTTCATACGGACAGATATTAAAAAACAAGAAAGAAATGCTATGAGTGGCAGAGGAGGATTCAATGGGAGTTATTTCAAGATTTAAAGACATTATGGCAGCAAATTTCAATGCATTATTAGATAAGGCAGAGGATCCTGCTAAGATGATTGACCAGTATTTAAGAGACTTAAATGATGACCTTGCAAAGGTTAAAACAGAGACTGCAGGTGTCATTGCAGATGAAAAGGCAGCAAAGAGAAAACTGGATGAATGCGATGCTGAAATGGAGAAGATGGACAGATATGCCAGAAAAGCGGTTGCAGCAGGCAATGATGGCGATGCACGCCAGTTCTTAAATAAAAAATCTCAGTTAGCTCAGGAAAGAACCGCTTTGGAAGCCAATTACAATATGTGTCTTGAAAATTCATACAAGATGCGTGAGATGACCAAAAAGCTGGAAAACGACATTGCGGAATTAAAAGGCAAACAGCAGACATTAAAAGCAAAACTTGCTGTTGCTGAGACCAAGAAACGCATGAATGAAGTTGGTTCTTCTGCAAAAGGTGCCGGCGCAAGACTGGATGCATTCAAGAAAATGGAAGAAAAAGTGGACCGTATGCTGGATGAAGCTGACGCTATGGAAGAGCTTAACAGAAGCTCCGAGACATCTGATATCAGCGCATTACAGGCTTCTTACGCAGATATGGATGCAAGCTCAGATGTAGAAGACGAATTGGCAGCGTTAAAGGCAGAAATGGGACTTTCTACCGGTGGTCAGGCATAATTGACTGTCGAATATCAGAGCCGGAGCCGTTTCATGATAATGAAGACAGATTTATAATCTAATAATCAATGATACCAGGATCGCGAGAGCACAAATCGCGTAGCAATCCGTTGGTATCATGGGGTCAAAATACCTTTTGACCCAAACATCATAATATTAGTAAAAAAGGGAGAATATGATATGGGTATTTTTTCAAATCAGTTATTAAATGTTGTTGAATGGGATGAGAAAAAGGAAGGCGTTCTATTCTGGAAGTGGCCGAATGATGAGATTAAAAAAGGTTCTAAGTTAGTCATTCGTCCCGGTCAGGATGCCATCTTTATGTACATGGGCAAAATTGAAGGTGTATTTACCGATGATGGTACATATGATATTGAAACCCAGATTATTCCGTTCTTATCAAGCTTAAAAGGATTTAAATTCGGTTTCAACTCCGGCATGAGAGCAGAAGTTGTATTTATTAATACCAAAGAGCTTTTATGCAAATGGGGAACCAAAAATGCAATCAATCTTCCTGCACAGGGGCTTCCCGGTGGTATGCCAATCCGTGCATTTGGTACGTTTAACTGTAGAGTTGTTGACCACAGCGTGATGCTTGAAAAATTATCCGGCACCATGCAGACATATTGCGTAGAAGATGTCAGAACACGTATTACTTCAAGCCTTGATCAGCTTTTGATGAGTTGGATTGCAAAAGAAGGTAAAGATATGTTCAACCTTCAGATCAATGCACGTGAGATTTCCAAAGGTATTGAAGAAGATCTGGATATGGAAATGCGCAAAATCGGTGTCGGTATTACCGGATTTACCATCGAAAGCTTCAATTATCCTGAAGAGATCAAAAAGATGCAGGAAAAAGCAGCCGCACAGGCTATGGTTGGCGATGTGAATAAATACAGTCAGTTGGCTATGGCAGATTCCATGGGCAAAGGCGGAGGAAACTCCGGCGCAGGCATGGCATCTCAGATGATGGGTATGCAGATGGGCATGATGATGGGTCAGCAGATGATGAACAATATGGGCATGGGAATGCAGCCTCAGAATCAGCAGCCCCAGATGCAGCAGCCGGTCAATAATGGCGGAGCTGCACCGAAATTCTGTCCGAATTGCGGAACGCCTACAAACGGCGCAAAATTCTGTAGCAACTGCGGACAACAGTTAGTATAAAATGATGTAATGGTTACATTTTGGAAACATTTAGTTGGTTGACATAACAACTGGCTTTGATGGACCGGATGAATTGTTTGTCCGGTCCATTTTTCTGTAAAACACAAAAACGGAGTGACACTATGAATCGTCTGGATACATTAAATGACAAACAAAGAGAAGCTGTTTTGGCAACGGATGGACCGGTTTTGATTTTGGCCGGAGCCGGTAGTGGAAAGACGCGTGTTTTGACGCATCGAATTGCATATTTGATTGAGGAATGTGGCGTAAATCCATGGAATCATGGCGATTACGTTTACCAATAAGGCAGCAGGTGAAATGCGGGAAAGGGTAAATGATCTGGTTGGATTTGGCTCTGACAGTATCTGGGTTTCTACATTTCATTCGAGTTGTGTGCGAATTTTGCGCAGATATGCCGATCGGTTAGGGTATGATAACTCTTTTACCATTTACGATACGGATGATTCCAAGTCTGTCATGAAGGATATCTGCAAAAAATTGCAGATTGATACCAAGCAGTTAAAGGAAAGAACGATTCTGGGCGCTATTTCGTCTGCAAAAAACGAAGGGATTCTACCGGATGATTTTCGGATGGCGGCAATGGGAGACTACAATAAGACCAAGATTGCCAATGCCTATATTGAGTATCAAAATGCCTTATTAAGAAATAATGCCATGGATTTTGATGATTTACTGGTAAATACTGTGGAGTTGTTTAAAGCTAATCCGGATGTTTTACAAAATTATCAGGAGCGGATTTTGTATCTAATGGTGGATGAGTATCAGGACACCAACTCCATTCAGTTTGAATTTATCCGTTTATTGGCAGGCAGTCGCAGAAATCTGTGTGTGGTCGGTGATGATGATCAGTCCATTTACAAATTCCGTGGTGCCAATATCCGCAATATTCTGGATTTTGAAACGATTTATCCGGAGGCAAAGGTCATTAAGTTAGAGCAGAATTATCGCTCGACACAAAATGTTCTGGATGCAGCAAATGCCGTTATCAGCAACAATGAAAATCGAAAATCCAAATCTTTGTGGACGGATAAGGGAGAAGGTAACCGCATTCATTTCCGTCAGTTTGATAATGCGGTGGAAGAGGCAGAATACATTGCTTATGATGTTGCCGGTAAAAAGCGGGAAGGTGTAGCAGATTACAGGGATTGTGCCGTTTTATACCGGACGAATGCGCAGGCCCGTGTTTTGGAAGAACAGTTTATCCATGCGGGAGTTCCTTACGATATTGTTGGTGGTGTTAATTTCTACGGACGAAAAGAAATCAAGGATTTACTGGCGTATTTAAAGACGATTGACAATGGAAATGATGATCTGGCAGTAAAACGTATCATTAATGTGCCGCGCAGAGGAATTGGTGCAACGACCATTGTAAAAGTGCAGGAATATGCAGATGATAGAAATATCGGATTTTATGAGGCGCTGGAAGAAGCAAATCAGATTATGTCCATTGGAAGAAGTGCTTCCAAACTGGAATCCTTTGTTACCATGATTCAGGCTTTTCGTGCGAAAGCAAAAATTATGTCTTTGAGTGATTTAGTAAAAGATATTATTGAAGTGACCGGCTATGTGGAGCAGATCGAAGCAAATTCGGATGAAGAAGCAGAAGCCAGGATTGAAAATATTGATGAATTCATTTCCAAAGTAGTGTCATTTGATGAAGAGCATGAAGAGACAACTTTGACAGAGTTTTTGGCAGAGGTTGCACTGGTTGCTGATATTGACAGTGTGGATGAAAACCGTAACAAAGTCTTGCTCATGACCTTACACAGTGCCAAAGGTCTGGAATTTCCACATGTATATCTGGCCGGAATGGAAGATGGTCTTTTCCCGAGTTATATGAGCATTATGGCGGATTCCAAAGAGGAAATTGCGGAGGAACGCCGCCTTGCCTATGTTGGTATTACGAGAGCCAAGGAAGATCTGACCGTTACGGCAGCAAAAACAAGGATGATCCGTGGGGAAACACAGTATAATCCGGTCTCCCGTTTTTTACAGGAAATCCCGCAGGAACTTTTGGATAACCGTGTCCCGAAAAAGAAAACATTTGATTTTGACGAGTTTCCGGACGAAACGTTTTCGTCTGCAAAGAAATCCTTTGCAAAGAAGCCTTATCAGAGCATTTTTGGAAAAACTGCACCTATGGAAGTATATTCAAAGCCAAGACCTGTTTTGTTGGATAACGTGTTTGATAAACCAAAGCCGGTATCAGATGGCAATGTATTTGATCAGGCGAAACCGGTGTCAAAACCGGTATCAAAACCGGCAACGGGAGGATATCAGACAATTACAAAGCCGAAACCGAAAGCTATCTTAAAGGCCAAGGAAACAAGGGCAGAAGTAAAACCTTTTATTGCCCAAGGTGTTTCAAAAGGTGTTGCTATGCCGGGAACCAAGCCGGATTACGATATAGGTGACCGCGTTAAACATATCAAATTTGGTGAAGGTGTTGTAAAGGCCATGGAAAAAGGTCCCAGAGATTATCAGGTGACTGTGGAATTTGAAAACTATGGGCAGAAAATTTTGTTTGCGGCATTTGCAAAGTTGCAGAAGATATAAAATGTATATAGTTTGATTTTGTAATGCTTTAATATCCTGGTATTAGTTTTTTTAATAATATATTTTTCAATGAGTTTTTTGATTCTTATTGATTATTATTCATGTTCTTTATGAGCTCCAAAAAGAGTTTTTTGGGGTGGCCTTATTGAGTTAAAAAAAGTGATAGTAAAAAAGTGAAAAAAGTGGTAAACTAATTCTAACAGTAAGCTAAAAAGAAATGTTAAAAGAAGGGAGTTTATTATGAATAGAGCAAGAGTTGAAGAAATTGCAGCAGCAGTTGGCGATTTATTAAAAAAACAGGAAGAAGTAAAAGAAGAAAAGAAGAGTAAAGCAATTCTCTGGGTATTTGCAATTATCGGTGCGATTGCAGCCGCTGTAGCCATTGCATATGCAATTTATTGTTATTTTACACCTGACTATTTAGAAGACTTTGAAGATGATTTTGACGATGACTTTGAAGAAGATTTCTTTGATGATGATGAAGAGATTGAAGTCGCAAAGGCTGAAAAAAAGTCTGAGGAAGAATAATTATTTTATTTAGTTTGATGAGGCTGTTGCGGTTTGCAACAGCCTTTTTTATAGAAGTGGAGGCAGAATGAAAAAAGGACAGAGTTATGAAGGCTATGTAGAAAGTGTAGCCTTTCCGGCAAAAGGGATTGTAGTTGTAGAAGGTGAAGAAAATAAAGCCGTGGTAAAAAATGTGTTGCCCGGTCAAAGGATTCAGTTTCGGGTAACTAAAAAGCGGAAAGGAAAAGCAGAAGGCGTTTTAGAAACGGTAATGGAAAAATCCGAGGATGAGGTGGATGCCGTGTGTCCTCATTTCGGTATTTGCGGTGGATGTAATTATCAAAACCTTCCATATGAAAAACAACTGGAATTGAAAGCCAGACAGGTTGAAAAGTTGCTCAATGAAGTTTACATAAGTAAAGGGAGAGAAATCGAGTATTCTTTTGAAGGTATAAAGAAAAGTCCCCAACAGTATGGATACCGAAATAAAATGGAGTTTTCTTTTGGTGACGAGTATAAAGATGGTCCTTTGTCTTTAGGTTTACATAAAAGAGGAGGCTTTTATGATATCGTTCCGGTTACGGAATGTAAGATCGTCGATCATGATTATCGTCTGATTTTGCAGACTGTTTTGCAGTTTTTCGGTGAAAGAAACATACCTTATTTTCACAGAGTAAAACTTTCGGGATATTTGCGTCATTTATTAGTCAGAAAAGCAGCAAAGACAGGACAGATTTTAGTGGCACTTGTGACCAGTAGTGATGCTGCCGGTCTGCCGTGTGATGAGAAAGCTTTGTTGGACGAATTTTTGAAACAACTTCTTTCTTTGGAGCAGGAGAAGAAACTGGAGGGAACATTTGCCGGTATATTGCATACCGTAAATGATTCAGTTGCCGATGTTGTGAAAGCGGACCGAAATGAGATTTTGTACGGGCAGGATTATTTCTTTGAAGAATTGATGGGGCTGAAGTTTAAGATTTCCCAGTTTTCGTTTTTCCAGACCAATTCACTCGGAGCGGAGGTTTTATATGATACAGCCAGAAATTATATTTTAGAATCTGCCGGCGGTATGGCAGATCAGATTGTTTTTGATCTTTACAGCGGAACCGGAACCATTGCCCAGATGATGGCACCCGTCTGCAAAAAAGTTATCGGTGTTGAAATCGTAGAGGAAGCTGTGGAAGCTGCAAAGAAAAATGCAGAGCTGAATGGTTTACATAACTGTGAATTTATAGCAGGAGATGTTTTAAAAGTCATCGATGATATTTCGGAGAAACCGGATTTTATTATCTTAGATCCTCCCCGAGACGGAATTCATCCCAAAGCCTTGCAGAAGATTTTGGACTATGGAGTTAGTCACATTGTTTATATTTCCTGCAAGCCTACGAGCCTTGCCAGAGATCTGGATGCATTTTTGGAAAGAGGCTATAAAATGGAAAAAGCCTGTTGCGTGGACATGTTTCCGGCTACGGCGAATGTGGAGACGGTATGTCTTTTGTCCAAACTCCATGAAGCGAAGCATCATGTGAATGTGACGGTGGATATGGATGAGATGGATATCACTTCTGCTGAGAGCAAGGCCACATATGAGGAGATAAAGAAGTATGTGGCGGAGCATAATGATGGGATGAAGGCAAGTAGTCTTAATATAGCGCAGGTGAAGGCATAAGGAGAAGAAAAGATGGATAACGAAATTTTATTTTGGTATTTTGTATTACTGTTTGGTTTTTCAGTATTGATAGGATTGGTTAACCTTGCGAGAACATCAAAGGTAAAAAAACTAGCAAAAGGTGCAATAGAAATTACACCACAAGAATTTCTAAAGTTAAGAAAACAAACAAAAGGAAATAGAAACCATAAAGGTGCTATGACGAAAAATAATTTTGAAGGAATATACATATTATATAATCAAACAAAAAATATGTATTATGTAGGACAAGCAAAAAAAGTATTGGATAGGGTAAATAATCATTTCACAGGAAAAGGAAATGGAGATGTATATGCTGACTATAAATATGGAGATAGTTTTACAATTAAAATGATACCATTAAAAGGAAGTGGATTTAGTACATTAAATTCATTAGAAAAGAATGCAATAGCATCATATAATTCATATGCAAAAGGATACAATAAAACAAGAGGAAATAAGGCCTGAATGACCCACCAAAAATGGTGCATCGTTCAACATCCATAGAAATTCTATTATATTTTTTTATGGTGAAAATCAAATGCAATGTGTTTACTTGTAAAAAATGTATCTTACGAGCAAAAAATGCATGTTACCTTCCCTTCTGTTGCGTGAACCATTTTCTCATCCTATGATGATGTAAAAGCACAGGTACAAGATGCGTTTGTACTTGTATAAAAAACGTAAACGGAGGAAAACATGAATTACTTATTATTATTTTTATTTATCGTTGCAGAAATTGCATTTGTGATTTGTACATTTTCAGAAAATGCTCAAAAAGCCATATGGTTTCATAATCGCTTTTTGATTAATGCGCTGGAATTTATGGCTTTTCTGGTCTTTGCATTATTTCCGGGAATTGATTTTGGATTTCGATTTATAGCACTTATTTTTGTTCTGATTATCCGTATCCTGATATCCGGTATTACTTATTTTTGTAAGCGAAGGGTAACAGGAGACAAGAAAAAAGCATATGCCATATTAAGTGCACTGTTATCCATCATATGTATTGCTCTTAGTCTTATACCTTCTTTTATCTTTAATGATTACCATGGCAGAGAGACAACCGGCAGCTATGAGGTGGCTATGTCAGAAGCAATTCTTTCAGATTCTTCCCGCCTCGAAACATTTGAAAATGATGGTTCTTTTAGAGAAGTAC
The DNA here is from genome assembly GCA_016297945.1 of Lachnospiraceae bacterium. Lineage (GTDB taxonomy): Bacteria > Bacillota > Clostridia > Lachnospirales > Lachnospiraceae > UBA2882. The sequence goes on from JAEDFR010000003.1 coordinate 63,381, forward strand.
CGGTTCATTTTTACTATCCGGTCACCGATGAGTTAACAGAGTTTCCTTTGATTATCTTTTCCCATGGTGCTTTTGGATATTATGAAAGCAATACCTCCACATATATGGAGCTGGCATCTAATGGGTATGTGGTAGTCAGTCTGGATCATCCATACCATTCATTTTTTTGCACGGATACAGACGGAAAAACAATTATTGTGGATATGAAATTCATGAATGATGTCATGTATATCAATAGTGGAAATGCTACGGAACAAGAAATTGCACAGATTTCCACATCCTGGATAAAACTTCGTACGGACGATATTTCATTTGTTCTGGATACCTTAAAAGCAGGTCGTCAGGATGGTGCGTTAAATGAAAACTGGTATGCAGAAGCACAAGCAGAGGACATCCTTCGGATTTTAAAAATGATGAATATGGAAAAAATCGGTGTCATGGGTCATTCACTCGGCGGTGCATCCGCAGAGTATTTAGGACGTATTCGTGATGATGTTGATGCTGCTATCGATTTAGACGGCACCATGCTCGGAGAACAACTGGGTTTAGTAGAATGTGAACCTTACGAGTTTGAAGGAATCGAATATCGTGAAAAATATGTCATCAATGAGGAACCATATACGGTACCGCTTTTATCCATTGATAATCAGGAGCATCACGATTCGCGACTGGAAGCAAAAAAGATTGGAATGCCATATGCCAATAATACGATTCTGGAAAATGCTTTGGATGGCTATGAAACGTACTTTGCAAATGCCGGTCATATGAATTATACGGACCTTCCGTTGTTTAGTCCTTTCCTTGCAAATATGCTTGGAACCGGTTCCATCGATGCGGGAGAATGTATTGATACAATGAATGGTATTGTGTTGAACTTTTTTGACAGCAAATTGAAAGCCAAAGGGGCTTTTCACATTGAGGAATGCTATGGAAATTAAAGTAATGAAAATACCTTTGCAGGAAAAAGAAAAAGTGGTTGTCGAATGCCATGAAATGACTTCGCAGGTGCAGACTATCGTAAAGTTTATAAAGTCAATTCAGGAGACCATAACGGGTGTTTACGACGACAGGGAATATGAAATCAGCATACAGGACATTTTCTATGTCGAATCCGTTGATAACAAAACGTTTATCTATACAAAGGATAAAGTATATTCCGTTCGGGAAAGGTTATATGAGATTGAGGATTTGCTGTCGGAGCTGTCGTTTCTTCGGATTTCCAAATCCGTTGTGGTCAATCTGCTAAAAATCAAATCCATAAAACCGGCTCTCAACGGAAGGTTTGGTGCCATATTGACCAATGGCGAGGAGGTTATTATTTCGCGTAAATATGTGTCGGTCTTAAAAGAAAAAGTACGAGGAGGAAAGAAAAAATGAGTGTCAGAGAATATGCGAAAACCAGTTTATTTGACTTTTTTGTGATCACAACATTTGTGAATATCGCAATATTTGTGCTGGGAAGTGTTTACCGACAGGGCGTTACCCTTTCATACGATGCTTTTTTGACGCCTCCTTTGTATGGGCTGTTTGGCACCATTCCGGGATGGATTTTATATTCCAAAAAGGAATTAACGCGCAAACAGATTATCATCCGAAAGATATTTCAGGTTATTTTTCTTGAGATCATCCTGATGCTGCTTACCTTTCCGGGAGACCATTTTTGTATGGAAAATATGGGAGAGATTATTTCCTTTGCCATGAGTGTTTTAATTATCTATATCCTGGTTCATCTGATTACATGGATATTTGATAAAAAGCAGGCTAAGATTATGATGGAGGATATAAGTAATTATCAAAAACAAATGATGAAATAAATAGTCGGTATATTTCAAGTACAAGGCGGTAAAGTTTTCACTTGACATGTTTTGCGCTCTTTGATAAGATAGCAAAAACTCTTTGCACTGCAAGTTAAATACAGTACAAACTGATCAGGCCAAAGCAGGATGCTTGGAGCCGGGTTACAATCGTAACAGTGGATGAATTGCCCATGGGACAGTAGATACAAAACTGCTCCCGTGGGTTTTTTTATACTTTGCCAAAGTTCTATTGGATAGTAAAATGCACGGGTATAGCGGAAGGGTTGAGAGGTATCAGAAAATGTATCAGTAAAATGTTTTGGTGGAGGTAGCAGGAATGGAAAAAGAAAAGAAATGTATTACGGCAGAACAATTCGAAAAAGAAGCGGTAAGAGTATCGAATGTAAGTATCATCGGCAATGTGATATTATCGCTTTTAAAACTATTTGCCGGTGTCGTCGCCAATTCGGCAGCAATGGTATCGGATGCCATACATTCGGCATCGGATGTGTTTTCCAGTATCGTAGTTATTATTGGAGTAAAACTTTCTGCAAAAGATTCGGATGAAGAACACCCCTACGGTCATGAAAGAATGGAATCAGTAGCGGCAGTTGTGCTTTCCGTTGTACTGGCAATTACCGGTTTGTTTATCGGGCATACGGCAATTGAAAAGCTGACTTCCGGTGTGTATGAGGAATTAAAAATGCCCGGCGTGCTGGCTGCTATGACTGCCATAATTTCAATTGTCTGCAAAGAGGCTATGTACTGGTATACAAGGCATTATGCAAAAATGTTTGATAGCGGAGCCCTGATGGCAGATGCCTGGCATCACAGAAGCGATGCATTATCCTCCATCGGTTCTTTAATCGGTATTGTCGGAGCAAGAATGGGCTATAAATGGCTGGATCCGTTGGCCAGTCTGGTAATCTGCATCTTTATATTAAAAGCGACATTGGATATTTTCATGGATGCCATGAAAAAGATGGTGGATCATTCCTGCAGTAAAGAAATCAGTGATGCCATAACGGAATGTGCAAAAAGACATCCGGATGCGCTTGGTATTGCCGGCATTCAGACAAGAGAATTTGGTAATAAAATCTATGTGGATCTGGAAGTGTTTGCAGACGGCAATATTTCCCTTAAAAGAAGTAATGAAATTGCGGAACAGATTCATGATTCCATAGAAAGTGAATTTCCGAAAGTAAAACATATTGCGGTTGCGATGAAACCGAAGTAAAATTAATTTAATTCATTTCTGAGAAAGGTGCAGTTCTACGTACAGACAGTATACAAACGTTTGTATAATTAAGTGTTACTTCACCGGAATTATAAAGGAATTAAAAAGAAAATGTACAAAAAGAAAAGGATAAAGAAAGGGAGAATACACATGTGGTTTATATTTGCTTTATTATCAGCGATTTTTGCCGCTCTGACATCGATACTTGCGAAAGTCGGTATTGATGGAGTCAATTCCAATCTCGCGACGGCAGTCAGAACCGTTGTTGTTGTCATTATGGCATGGGGAATGGTGTTTTTAACAAATGCTCAGGGTGGACTTGTAGAAATCAGTAAGAAAAGCTGGTTATTTTTGATTTTGTCAGGACTGGCAACGGGGGCTTCCTGGCTTTGTTACTATAAGGCTTTGCAGATGGGAGAAGCATCTAAGGTTGTTCCGATTGATAAACTGAGTGTAGTTTTTACTTTGATTTTAGCGTTTGTTTTTTTACATGAGAAGTTTACACCAAAATCCCTGATTGGATGTATTCTGATTGCTGTAGGAACTTTGATTATGGTTCTTTAAGACACATATTGTATGAGAACGCGACTGTGGTAAATTTCTGAATAGCACAATTGTAAAAAGAGTGATTTAATATTATAATAGATTGATAAGAAATA
>JAEDFR010000172.1 GCA_016297945.1 Lachnospiraceae bacterium
ATTCAAATCCGAACGGTAGCAATGGATTTCTGGGCAAGTCTGGAGCACAAGATACATTACAAATTTGAAGGAAATGTTCCGGATCACATCCGTGATTCTTTAGTAGAATGTGCAGAGATTGTAGCGGATTTGGATGCAAAGATGTTGTCTTTGAATGAAGAAGTGCAAAGTCTCGCGGAAAGTGAAACATAATACATATTTTAGATTAGAAAAACCGACAATAATATGTCGGTTTTTCTCTATTGTATGCTTGTGTTGATATATTATTATGCCCTAAAATGAGGAGTGCCCAGGCATCTTGCGGATACCTGGGCTATTATGAAAAAATTTATCTATGTCTGTAGTGCTTACGTTAGCTTGCACTACGTTGTTCGATTTAAGATATATTTATAATACATTATAAATGTGAACAAAATATGAACATAGCGTGAAAAAATAGTAAATTTTAACAAGCGAGTAAATTTTTCACAAAAAAATTTGTGCACAATATACAAAAATGCGTCGATAATGAGCAAAAGGGGAAGGTTGTCAAAGAATCTGATACATGATAAAATAATTTGAAATAATGTCAAAAGTAAAAACCATATTTACGGAGGAAGTTCTTGTGGATAATTTTATGGATAAACTCGCAAAGAGATTTAATGCAGGAGAAATGATCAGAGCGAATGCGCAGGCAGAAGCAAGAGATATGAAGCGTCTGCAGGAACGCACTGCCGAATATGAAAATATGATGCGTGAAATGCGACGCCTTAATTTAAAGAATGTGGAAGTGACGGAGCAGGTCCAGCAATTGATTCAGTGTGGAATTGAGCAATTTGAAGGATATGGAACTTCTGAAAATGCAGTCGGAAGAAAAATGGAAGATCTTCAAGGTGACCTTACTGCCATGAAAGAGGAGCTTTTGGATAATGAAGCTGCAATGGAGCATTTGTTAGAAGATTTTCATCGTGTACTTTCTGATATGAATCAGGGAATTGGAAGTATTCGGATGGACTTATCCGAATTGAATCAGGAACTTGGAAGCGCTCGGACAGACTTATCCGGAATGAATCAGGAACTTGGAAGTGTTCGAACGGATTTATCCGGAATATATCAGGAGATTGGAAGTGCTCGAACAGATTTATCGGGAATGCACAGTGATTTATCGGTCATGGGCGGTTCTGTAAATTCTCTCCAATATCAGTTCGCCGGATTTGATAATAGCATGCGAATGTTAGAGCAGACTGTGCAGGAAAGCATGAATAAAGGTATTGACTCAGATGCGTTAGCACCGATTATGGATAGTATTCGCGAAATGCGTGAAATGATAGCCGACGCCGGTGCAAGTGCGGAGCAAGCCAATAAAAAATTAGAAGAACATGTACATAGAGAAAATGTTCGTGTGTATCGTAATGTTCAGGCTGCTCTGGTGGATGAAACCGGAAAAAAGGCTCGCGAAATAAATACCCGACTGGATCAGATGGAAAGTGCCCTGAAAAAGAACGGAGGACTAAAGGCAATGGTTGTGATAACGATGCTTGCTGCCCTTATTTCTGCTACCTTACAGGTTCTTATGATGTTGGGAATACTATAAATTAGCGAAAAGAAATATAGAATGTCGTTATATCTTAATGAAATGTAATATGGTAAAGGAATGTGCTATGGGAAATGTATCATTTAAGCCGGGAAATATGTTGTATCCGTTGCCGGCTGTTTTAGTTTCCGTAACAAATGGTCAGGGGAATGACAATGTCTTTACAGTTGCGTGGACAGGTACTATATGTTCGGACCCACCGATGGTTTCCATTTCGGTCAGACCGTCCAGATATTCCTATCAGATGATAAAGGATACCAAAGAATTTGTGATTAATCTGACCACGGAAGAGCTTGCGCTTGCGACGGATTTTTGTGGCGTCAGAAGCGGACGGGATATTGATAAATTTAAAGAAATGAATCTGACCAGACTTCCGGCAGAGAAAGTGAAAGCGCCTCTGATTGCGGAAAGTCCGGTTCATATAGAGTGCCGTGTGACACAGGAAATTCCTCTCGGCAGCCATGTGATGTTTTTGGCTGTTATTGAGGCTGTATCTGTAGATGATACCTATATGGATGAAAACAATACGTTTCATCTTTCGAAAGCAAAGCCGATTGTCTATTCTCATGGAGAATATTATTCGCTGAATCGCATTTTAGGGACATTTGGTTTCAGTGTCAGAAAAAAATCAAACAAAAATACTGGAAAGAAGAAGTCTAAATTGTAATGAAACGGATTACAAAGTTTTATCGGGAGATAAAAGCAGTGAAAATCAAAACCGCATATCTGATTCTTTTTCTTGCACTGCTATTTTTTCCTAATTTTCATAAAATTGAACACACCGGAGATAATATGTATACCGTTTACTTAAACGGGCGGGAAGTCGGGCTGGTGGATCGTGAGGAAGATGCCAGAAACTATTTAAAAAAAGCTCGGACGCAATTAATTCGGGAGACAGATGATTTGGTATTCGTAGATGCGAAGTTGTCCATGGAAGGAAAGGAATTGTGGATTGGAAAAGTGAATTCGCAGAGCGAGGTTGTAGAAAACATGTGCACTGTTCTGCGTGATTCCAAACTGGCAGATCGCAGTTTGTCCTATATGATTAAAATCAATCAGTTTACTATTAATATTAGAAATGTTAATGAAGTTAAGGCTGTTTTACAGGCAGCGCTTAATAAATATGATGATAAAGGTGAATTTCAGGTTGAGCTGATTACCGACCCGGATCGTGAGTTGAATGTATTGACGACAAAAATAACCAATTCGCTGGATCGCTATAAAGAAGCTACTCAAATGCCGCTTGCAGGACTGGACAAGGCGTTTTATGAAATTGATCAGCAGTCCGAAGAAAGTATTAAGACGTCATTTGCGGATTTTGATTACGGAATGGTAGATCTGTATTATGACAATGAGATTGAAGTGATTGAGACTTATCTGCCGGAAAGTGAATTGACGGATGTTGCTACTGCAGCTGAGATTTTAACACAGGATCAAGAGAAAAATTCAATTTATGAGGTTCAGTCGGGAGATACCTTGTCGGAAATTGCTCTTAAGGTTGATATTCCTTTGGATCGGATTATTGATATGAACGAAATGCTGGAAGATGAGAATTCCACAATTCGCGTTGGAGATGAGTTGATTATCACAATTCCGGAGCCGGTTCTTTCTGTTGGCAGGCAGGAAGAAATCTATTATGAAGAGGATTACGATGCTCCGATTGAATATATTTATAATGATGACTGGTATACCACAGAATCTGTGGTGCGTCATCAGCCTTCAGCCGGCCATCGTAATGTGGCAGCAATTGTTACATATCATAACAATAATGTAAAGGATGCCCAGATTTTAAAAGAGCAGGTGACTATTGCGCCGGTTGCAAAGGTTGTTGAAATAGGAACCAAGACACCGCCCACTTATATCAAGCCGATTTCCGGTGGACGTCTGTCAAGTAATTTTGGACGAAGAAGTGCACCCAAGCGAGGGGCTTCAACGTATCACAAGGGTATTGACTGGGCTACGCCTACCGGTACGGCGGTTATGGCGTCTTCTGCTGGTACGGTTACAAGGGCCGGCTGGGGAAGCGGTTATGGATATGTTGTGTATATCAATCATGAGGATGGACGTCAGACGCGTTATGGTCATTTGAGTAAAGTGCTGGTTTCTGTCGGACAAAAGGTAAAACAGGGACAAAAGATTGCACTTAGTGGAAATACCGGTGTAAGTACGGGACCGCATATTCATTTTGAACTATTAATCAACGGAACGCCGGTAAATCCTTTGAATTATTTGAATTAACCATAAAAATGTCCAAAAAAAATTGAAAATCAGTCGGTCATACCTACAAATTGACTGATTTTCAATTTGAACATTTACAATTTCCATGGTTGTAGTATATAATGA
>JAEDFR010000173.1 GCA_016297945.1 Lachnospiraceae bacterium
ATCCGTAAGTATGGTGGCATAAAAGTATTATAATCACGAAAACAAAGAAAAGGAGAAATGATCTATGAGTAGCATTTTAGTATTAGGTGGAGCTGGTTACATTGGTTCTCATACTGTGTATGAGCTGATCGAGGCAGGGGAAAATGTAGTAGTAGTAGATAACCTGGAAACAGGATTTCGTAAGGCTGTGCACCCGGATGCAAAATTTTATCAGGGAGATATCCGGGACAGGGCATTTATTGATTCTGTATTTGAAAAAGAAGATATTGATGGAGTGATTCACTTTGCTGCCAATTCGCAGGTCGGTGAGAGTATGGTAAATCCGCTCAAATATTACAATAACAACCTGTGCGGAACAGAAGTATTGCTGGAAAGTATGGTTGCACATGGCATCAACAAGATTGTATTTTCATCAACAGCAGCCACATACGGAGAACCGGAACGGATTCCGATTCTTGAAACAGACCGCACGGTTCCAACAAACTGTTATGGAGAAACAAAACTTTCCATGGAAAAGATGTTTAAATGGACAGCGAATGCCCATGATTTACGTTTTGTATCCTTACGTTATTTTAATGCATGTGGAGCACATCCAAATGGAAAGATTGGGGAAGCTCACAATCCGGAAACACACCTAATTCCACTGATCTTACAGGTGCCGAATGGAAAAAGAGAGTATATTTCTATCTTTGGAAATGACTATGAGACAAAAGATGGCACATGCGTAAGGGATTACATCCATGTAAATGATCTTGCACAGGCTCATATCCTTGCCATGGAATATTTAAGGAAAGGGAATGACAGTAATATTTTCAACTTGGGAAATGGCGTTGGATTTACAGTTAAAGAAGTGGTAGAAACAGCCAGAAAAGTAACTGGACATCCAATTCCGGCAAAAGAAGAACCTAGGAGAGCGGGAGATCCGTCAACGCTGATTGCATCCAGTGAAAAAGCAAAAGATATTCTTGGATGGAAACCAAAATTTGATGATCTGGAGACGATTATTACAACAGCATGGAATTGGCATAAAAATCATCCAAATGGTTATGAAGCATAGTAGGAGGGGAGAAAGATAAAATGATTGATCAGCTGATTTCAGAACTGGTAGCATATGGACTGCAAAACGGACTGATAGAGGATGCGGATAAAGTGTATGTGACAAATGGTTTATTGGAACTGTTTCAAAAACAGGATTATCAGGAGCCGAACGCATCTGTAGAGCCGAGAGATTTACACTTTATTTTAGAGGATATGCTTGCATTTGCACTGTCAGAGGGAATCTTAGAGGATGATACAGTGACGATGAAGGATCTTTTCGATACAAAAATCATGGGGATTCTGACACCGGCTCCGTCTGTGGTAAGAAAAGCTTTTGAAGAAAAATATCAGGTATCTCCAAAGACTGCAACCGACTTTTATTATCATTTCAGCCAGGCAACAAACTATATCCGCACAGACCGGATTATAAAGGATGAAAAGTGGACAACGGATACAGAATTTGGTCAGATGGATATCACGATTAACCTGTCAAAACCGGAAAAAGATCCACGGGATATTGCAAAAGCTGATGCAGCAAAGAAATCTGGATATCCGGCGTGTCTGCTCTGCAGGGAAAACGAAGGGTATGCAGGTCATTTTTCACATCCGGCAAGACAGAACCATAGGATCATACCAATCACTCTATGTGGGGAGCAGTATTATTTACAGTATTCACCATATGTATATTACAATGAACATTGCATTATTTTTAATGAGAAGCATATTCCGATGGCGATTAACCGGATGACGTTTGATAAGCTGCTTGATTTTGTTAAACAGTTTCCTCATTATACGGCAGGTTCCAATGCGGATCTTCCGATTGTAGGAGGTTCTATTTTAAGTCATGATCATTTTCAGGGTGGCGGGTATGTGTTTGCCATGGCAAAAGCACCTTATGAACTGGAATTTGAATTAGAAGGATATCCAGATGTACACGCAGGAATTGTAAAGTGGCCGATGTCAGTGATCCGTCTGCAGGGGAGAACAACGGAGAGTATTGTAGAGGTTGCAGATCATATCCTTACAAAATGGCGTGTCTATTCAGATCCGGAAGCTGATATTTTCAGTGAGACAAATGGTATGCCACACAATACAATTACGCCGATTGCAAGAATGCGTGGAAATCTGTATGAACTGGATCTGGTTTTGCGTAATAATATCACAACCGCTGATTGTCCGCTCGGACTTTTTCATCCACATGCAGAGTACCATCATATTAAAAAAGAAAATATTGGATTGATCGAAGTTATGGGACTGGCTGTATTACCTGCCAGACTGAAAAAAGAAATGGCAGAATTGGAACAGGCAATTCTCAATCATGAGGACCTGAGACAGAATGAAACAATGGCTGCTCATGCTGACTGGGCAGAGGAATGGCTGTCAAAATACGAGATTACAGACAGCAACATTCATTCTATTGTACAGAAAGAAATTGGAATTGTATTTACGAAAGTTCTTGAGGATGCAGGAGTTTATAAGAGAACAGAGGAAGGGAAAGCTGCATTCAAAAGATTTGTTAAAAGTTTATAAAAAAGGACCACTTCATTTTTGTGAAATGGTCTTAAGAAAAAATGTTCAGTTTTCACAAAATAGTCCTTTTAGTATTTATACATGGTATGGATGCTCAAAATATTCAGCGTAGAATACTAAAAGGTTGTTCAGATATTTTTTAAGATTGCTCATTTGCGATTCCTCCTTTCCTTGTTTACAAGTTGATTATAGGATAGATGAAAAAGGATTGCTTGCCAAATCGAAAGAAGATATAGACAAATGTTGCAAAGGGGAGTATTTCATGCAGTTAAAATATGTTGATACAAAAGAGGAGATCATAGCGGTAAATAAAAAGTCAAAACATATTGAGCCACATCTTCATAATGCACTGGAAATTGTTTGCATAACGAGTGGGACATTAGAGCTTGGTGTCGGGCAGGAACTTTACCATATGAAAAAAGGAGATATAGGATTTGTATTTCCAGATATTATTCATCACTATCAGGTATTGACACCCGGTGTAAATAAAGCGACTTATCTGATTGCATCGCCATTTACGATTGGTAAATTTGCAGAGATTATGCAAACCATGGCACCTGAATATCCGGTTATAAAAGCTGAAAAGGTTGAACCGGAGGTGTACAGGGTTATCAATGCGATTTTGGAAACGAAACAGTCTGATATCATTGTTGCACAGGCGTATCTTCAAATTGTGTTAGCACGTTGCGTAGGGAAACTGAATCTGGTAGAAAAGAGTCATGTGGGGAGCAAAGATCTTATCTATCAGACGGTTTCCTATATATCAGCAAATTTCAAGAAAAAGTTATCATTGGAAGAAATGGCAAAAGATCTGGGTGTTAGTAAATATGTCTTATCCAGACTCTTTTCCAAAACCTTCCACAGAAATTTCAACCAGTATCTTAATGATGCAAGACTTAACTATGCATGTCATCGCTTGGAAAATACGAGCGATTCTATTACAAATATTTGCCTGGACAGTGGATTTGAAAGTCAGAGGACATTTAACCGGGTATTTAAGGAAAGATATAAAATATCGCCGAGTGACTATCGGAGTACATGTCTGAAAGATATGTTGTCATAACATATAGATTAATAAATTCAATAAAAATCTGAAATATGTATCTCTGGGTGTTATTTATAATATGGGGCAGTGGTTAATTATTATGTCATGAATGGGGAAGAAACAAACGGAGGACTGCTTCAGAAAAAGAAGTAGACGAACTGTAAATAAAGAAGTTAAGAGAGGCTGTTACTTTAGAAACTAGTTAGATTGAAATAAAGTAACAGCAATTCTTATACCTTAATTATGTTCAGA
>JAEDFR010000174.1 GCA_016297945.1 Lachnospiraceae bacterium
AGAAAATTATCTACGAACTTATCAGCAATTTTGTTGAAACCTCCGACTGCTCCATTCTCAATTTTCTTATAGCCGCCGACTACACCCTCTTCGATTTTCTTGTAGCCACCGACTACATTCTCAGCAATTTTCTCATTTACTTCTACTAACTTTGATTTTGCCATTTCTTTTTATCTCCTTTTTTAATATCTTTTGTTTCATTTGATAACCCAATTCTATAGGCAAAATATTTATTCTATATTTGAATTTTGTTTGAGAAATATTAATTAAAAAATTCTTTTCGCGGTGCAGCCTCGATAAGGATTTCGTTTCCCCATACCCTCGATTTAGACATCTTTACATGAACACTGTAATCAGGAAAACATTGCAAAAAAGTATCACTATCACAAAATCTTCACAAAAAAATTAGCACTTCCTATTGACGAGTGCTAATATAGGTGTTATATTACACATAGAACAAAGGAAGAGAAAAAGATTTTTCTTCCTGATATTCATAAATCAACACTTCGGGTTTCTCCGATGGTGCAAACTTTAGTTTATGTCATGAAAGGAGATATGACTTATGTTAATGCCTAGTATTTTTGGAGAAAGTTTATTTGATGATTTTATGGATGATTTTGCTTTTCCGGACATCGATAAAAAATTGTATGGAAAACATGCTCCCCATATCATGAAGACTGATGTGAAGGAAAAAGACAACGCTTACGAAGTGGCCATTGATCTTCCTGGATTTAAGAAAGACGAGATTCAGATCCAGCTTGAAAACGGTTATGTAACTGTAAGTGCAGCAAAAGGTCTGGATAAAGATGAAAAAGATAAGGAAGGAAAATATATCCGCCGTGAACGTTATGCCGGTAATGTAAGCAGAAGCTTTTATGTGGGCGACAACGTGCGCAAAGAAGATATCCATCCGAAATTTGAAAACGGAATTCTTTCCTTTACCGTTCCTAAAGAACAGAAAGCAGTGGAAAAGAACTCCCATTTTATTGCTATTGAAGGTTAACCTAAGACAGGCAGGACATAAACATCCTGCCTGTTACACTGTCAGAAAACACGAAATATTGCGAGGACTTTTTTACAACAGCATTTTTAAAATTTAGAACTTATTAAACTTCCAGCTCCACTCCACTATGAAGCTCCCTCAACTGCTCTCCCATGGTCGTTTTCATCAGTTCCAACGCCTTCTGCCCTGTACAATGTCCTGAATAGAATGTTGTCTTCCATTTTTTCAATTGTTGCGCTGTATCACATATGACCTTGATTTCTTCATCTGTATATTCTTCTTTTTTCATCATATGAAATCCACTGATGACCAGACTTGGCATATCCGGATACAGCTCCTGGTACCGATCCAGAATGTTCAAAATGCCATTGTGTGCACACCCGGATAATAAAATACGCCGGTTATCCACATGGATCACCAGACATTGTTCATGACGAAACGAATCCTGCACACATTCCCCATTGACTACTTCAGACAACGCTAAATTACTCGTGGGATAGAACTTCCGCCCGGTAATATTAGAAAAAATGGACAATTCTTCATCAATCACATGATCTCCCTGCAGAAAATGAACCTGCGGATTCTTTATGATATCTTTGTCAATGCCAATATACCGTTCGCCATGATAAAAATCTCCACACGCCTTTTGCTGCATATAGATCTGTGCGGTTTTATTCAACTCACAAAAAGCCAGCAATCCGCCGGCATGATCATAATGTCCATGGCTTAAAACGACTATATCTACCTGTTCCATAGGGACTCCCAGTTTCCTTGCATTGCCGATAAATGCGTCTGTCGCACCGGTATCCAAAAGTATTCTGTGCTTTCCGGTTTCAATATATATGGACAGCCCATGCTCGTATGCGCAATCCACGCGCCCACAAGTGTTTTCTATCAATGTTATGATTTTCATATCAAAAACCTTTCCGGATGTTTTAGTTTATGTTGATGAATATTTCTATTTTCAGTAATGCTATATCTATTTTGTCAAAGATATATTCTCTTGTCAATTATCTGCTTTCTAAGCATTTTGCCAATAAATAATTGAAAAATATTTATCCCCATACCTCCAATTTTCCTCCACAAGTATTAACACCTATTTTTGTATTCGACTGGATTTCCGATGCCTCACTCTCATTTTCGCCATAAACAGGGCATTACGAAAAATCAGCGAGGACCGAAACACCCCCGCTGACTATAAAACTAATGAATTTAAAAAAATTTATTCCTGTGATATACGAACCACATCCCCACGCCTTCAAGTATCACCCTGGACTGATACACATATCCCAGAAAGAATCCGATAAAACTTTGACAAACTACTTAATTAAACTCTGACGGCTGCACATAGCCATGCGGGCTTGTTGCAAAACCATTCTGGTACTTAACGGTAATATACTGCGTTTCCCCGCCGGCATTGAGCTGCACATAGCATACTCCATCCTGGAATTTGTCTGTGATCTCCATCTTCTGGTTTAAGTAGTACACCCAGACAGTTCCATCCTCCTTATACTCAACTTCCGGCATTCGTAAATGTTCCAGCAGTTCTTCATCGGTTAACGGTCTTTCCTTGCCATTCTCATAGGCAATACCTCCGCCGCCGCGCTTTGCAATGTTTCCATCCGCATCCTTATACTCAAGGGTATAACTTCCATTCTCTACCGTAAATGTGGCATCCGTCTGATCTCCGTGGATCCACAGCTGCACAGTTCTCTGGATTCCGCCAAGATCCATAGCATAGGCTGCCGTACCGGAACCAGCCACAAGCACCAATGCGGCTACCGCTGCAGCTACCTTAGGCATAAAGCATTTTTTTCTGATCGGAACAATCGTTTCATTCGTTGTCATATTCAGCACCTCCGTCAACACATCCGGAGAAGCATGAAGCTTATCAAAAGTTCTCTGAAATTTTTCCTGATTCGTCATTTTTACTCCTCCTTCAGATCATCTTTTAACCTGACCTTTGCACGAAACAGCCTTGTACTGACTGTTTTTTCCGGAATACCCAGTATCGATGCTATCTCCGCTGTAGAATATCCTTCATAGTAAAATAAAAGCAGCGGCACTCTGTATTTTTTATCCAGATTCATCACAGCCCGGAACAAATCCAGATGACTTTTCTCTTCAAATCCAAGAGTATTTGCATATTCTCCAATATCCTCCATCTTACTCCAGGGGGAACGAAACAGCATTTTGCATTGATTGACGGTGACCTTGATTAACCAGTTTTTCAAATGGGAATCTGATTCAAATTCCTTTGTTGTTTTGTACAGTTGTAATAAAACGTCCTGCGTCACATCATTTGCATCATCGGAATTCTTTGTCCAGCTGTATGCTACTCGATATATGGTATCCATGTACTTTTCTGCAAAGGCAGTAAATTCTTCTTTCGACATATATGTCCTCTCCTTAAGGCCTTACATAGATACTATGCGTGAGGGGTCCGATTTCTTTCAAATGAATTTTAAAAGTAATCAAAATTTTATAGGCCACAGGGACAGGTTCCTTGGATCATCCCTAACAATATTGGAATTATCGCATTTTCTTTTTTGCCAATATACCATGTTTTCGCATTTTTTATTCACAAATTTTGCGACTTTATAAAAACATTCTCGGGTAATCTTGAAAAATTATGGACTGGTATAGCGAAAACTTTTCTTCGCTGCACGGGCTCCCCCTGATTTACCATGACGGAAAAATGTTTGCCATTGTTCTTTTTATCAATACAAACGCAGAGAATTAAGAAAATTCAGCGGGGACGAAACATCCCCGCTGACTATAACACTAATACATTCCCAAAACTTATTCCTGCGACAGACGGACCACATCCCCCACACCTTCAAGTATCACCGTAGGCTG
>JAEDFR010000037.1 GCA_016297945.1 Lachnospiraceae bacterium
AATGTTTTAGGATTGCGAGAGCACAAAGTGCGTAGCAATCCGTTGGTATCATGGCTTCAAAATACCATTAGTAATTATTTCTTACCCTTCCGCAAAATTGACTGTGACATAAAAACCTCTTGCATTTTCCACAATATCAACCACAGTCCCCTCTTTTACCGTCAGACGCTCACGAAAAGGAATATTCCCCGACATAGCTAAGGATGGATCAATGGTATAATAATAACAACTCGGCAAAAGTCCCTCTGTTACTGTGACTTTATCTCCCACAGCAAGCAGTCCTTCCCGTTCCATTTTAAATTCCATTTCTCGCATGCTTAACTCCATCTTCTTTCTTGCCCTAAATCTTTAGTTAGCTACTGCTTCCCGCGCTTTTTGTATTTTGGGAAGTTCTTCCTCCTCCAGCAATCTGGTAAACACTTCAATAATATTGGGGTCAAATTGCGTGCCCGCACATCGACGCAATTCCTTAATGGCATCTTCCTCCGGCATAGCGCGATGATAAGGACGGTCGTGCACCATAACATCATGGGAATCGACAGCCGAAATGATACGCGCCAACAGTGGGATATCTTCTCCCTTTAGTTTGTTAGGATAGCCTGTTCCATCCCACTTTTCATGATGTGAAAGGATACAGTCCGCGATAGAAGATAACTCAGGTGATACATTTGCGATACGATATCCCTTGATCGTATGCTGCTTCATAATTTCAAATTCTTCATCACTCAGCTTGCCTTTTTTAAGTAAAACCTGATGTGGAATCGCAACCTTACCGATATCATGCATAATAGCCAGAAGCTCCAGCTTACCGATTTCCGTATCAGAAAGATCCAAGGCTTTTCCAAGTCGGGAAGCCATCTCTCTGGTTCTTTCCACATGTTCTTCTGTTTCATAATCGCTTTCACTCAATGTCTGCTTCAGGGAATCAACTAACGAACTACTCATGGAGTTGTCACGGAGCATCTTCTTATTCTGCATACTGCTCTTTGCTTCCCCGAGAATTTGTTCCATTGTTGTCACGGCATCTTCTTTAACCGCAACACCGTATTCAAGATGGATCAAAACATCACGCCCATAAAAGCCTTCCAAATCCTTTTTGATATCTTCACAAATCTCGACTGCCTCATTGTGAGTAGTTTCTTCCAATACCGCCAGAACATCTCCACCTTCCAGCTTTGCGACATAGGCATCTTCACCGGCATGCATTTTTACAAAATACGCAAGCTGTTTCATGACCGCATCACCATATTCGATGCCATAATGGTCATTAATCCGCTTCAAACCATTGATATTGCAAACTGCCACAGCAACCGGCCAATAACGTTTATTATCCCACTGCGGAACCTGTTGAAGGTAACTCTGCTTATTATACAAGCCCGTGAGCGGATCATATAACAGGGATTTTTCCAGATTAAAATATGTATCGCTCATGGAAGTAATATCATGGAAAACAAAAATCTTACCAAGACTCCTTCCTTTGGCATCCGTCATACAACGATATTTAATACTGTATGTATAATCCTCACCGTCAATTTTTGTGGTCCAGTCAAAATCCTGATCTGTATCAACCGGACGGAAACCGATAAAATTGCCACTGTTTACAAATTCATCAATCGTCATGGAGCCAATATTAAAATGTGCATTTGGCATTACTTTTAAAATAGATTTGCTATAATCTGTCAGCCATCCGTCATAATCAAATAAAATAACCGGTTCACTCAGATAATTCAAAATCATTCGCCTGGTAATGTTCATGGTAACCGCAGGCAGATATCGGAAAGTGTTGTAATACATTAACATACCGATAAAACAATATAAAACGGAAGATAAATCCAGAATCAAAAAATCAGCCTGATACAAATTCATCAAATTGACTGCAACCGCCAGCAAAATACCGAAAATCAACATATAATATCGTTTCCAATACACTCTTGGCGTTTCCCCACACTTTAAAATCAGTAATGCCACAACAACCAAAATCATGGCAACAACAAAAATCGTATGATAATAAAATGGCGTGTTCGGAATATAGGTCAGGACATGCGTATCTGCAACTGTGGAATCAATATAGGATACGGTCATCTGATTATAAGGTTTCAGCAAAAAAAACACCATATCCACACCGGCTCCAATATACATACAGTATAATACAGCCTTTGGAACCTTTTGATTCCAACTGATAAACTCCAAAATATAATCATAGAACAAAATGAGCATTATGTCCGTAATGATAAAAAACATGCTCATTGCATACGAACGTATGGTATCGTTATCCACTGTTAACTGGAATGAATAAAAAACAACCAGCAAAAAAGTGGCAAGCATTACCTTGCCAATTTTTTTACCGATTGTGGTTCCTTTTTTATAAGCATTTAATAAAATCAGCGCAGCTATCAATGCGACTAAATAATACAACAGCGCTATGATTGACATGTCAGTTCCCCCCAAGTACACAGCATCCTATAATATACAATATTTACTGCTGTTTTGCTAATTCCTCAGCCTGATCACTTAATGAAGAAACAATGTCAATTACCTGAGATACAATCTCTGTATTCTTTTCACTACTTGCATATGTTTCATGTGCATGAGCTGATACTTCTTCTGTAATAGCTGAAATATTCTGAATACTTTCCACAATGCCAGCATTTGCATCTGCTAACTGGGAAATGCTTCCATTTAATTCTGCAGAACTGTCTTCGATAAAGGCAGCATTTTTTTCGATCTTACTAAAACTGTCGGCTGCATTACCGGCACTTTCATTTTGCTGGCGATTCATGGAAATCAGATTATTTATCGCAGTAACAACCTCATTAAGCTCTTCAGAAATATTGTTAATCAACGTCTCAATCTCTTCGGTCGCTTCCTGTGTCTGGGCTGCCAACGAGGAAATCTCGGATGCAACGACAGCAAAACCTTTTCCGGCTTCACCGGCTCTTGCAGCTTCAATGCTGGCATTTAATGACAATAACGAAGTCTGATCCGCAACATTGTTGATCAATTCTACGATGGAATGCATCTGATTGGTATACTCGTCAAGCTCTGATAATTCTGTTTTTACGTGATTACCGGAGGCTTCTGTTGCGGCAACCTGCGAAATCAGCAATTCAATGTCCGCATTACCTTTTTGAATTGCAACTTTTGTATTGGAAATGTTTTCTACAATATCATCCGCAGCCTTTTGGACATCAGATATGTGATTTTGAATTTCTTCTGTTTTTAATAACTGTGTCTGAACAGACTCTGCAGTTTCTGTACTGCCGGCACTGACCTCCTCCATGGCGCCCAATGTATTGGAAACGGATTCCCCAAGCTCTGTTATTTTACCACTGACAGTAAAAATACCCTTGGTAATGACTTTGGAAACAAATATGATATGTTCCAAAAGCTTCGCTGTCTTTTCCTGCTCCGTTTCAACCGTTTCAACCTTTTCCTTATTGCTGATATTTGTCGAACGGTTCACAACCATGGAATAAACTATAATGAAAAGTAAAGCAATAATCTGAATCTCGACATCTGCCATATCCTTTGCACTTATGCCGCCACTTTTTACTATCGAAATAATTACCTGAATGATATTGAGTAAAATAGCCGCAGCGCCCGAAAGAATAGACAACTGCACTGAATTATACATGGTAATTGCCAGCATCATCGGCATCGCATAAGTAAATGCCAACTTAGAAGTGGTGGTAAAAATTATAAACGCATATAAAACTCCGAACAATGCTACCAGCCACGAACGGAAATAACGATATTCGACATCTTTCTTTAAGGATAAAAACAAAACCGTTGCCGGAGCAATAATCATCAAGGCTGTCAACAGAAAATAACCAAATGTTCTGCTGCCTTTAATCACTTCTAAAAAATAAGCCAAAAAGATTACAGTAACTTCCATTAGATAACACAAATAGACCGTGCGATTGATTCGTGCTGTTTTACTTTCGTCCTTGTTTCCTTTAATAACCCCCAATAATTTCACTTTCGTACCTCCGGTATATTATTAATCTGATAGTATAATACCCTAAAAAACAATCTAAACCAGTATCATTCCATACTATTTCGTCTATTATAACATAATTGTAAAAAAATAAGAATATTTTTTACGAAAAAAATCCAGAACTTTCCAAACTTTCCAAAACAATTGCATGAGCAATCCCCAAAATAGGCTGACCTTCATTATAACTGGTTTTATTTAACAACGCGCCGGTCGGAACAAACAGCACGCGGTTCCATTCATTTTTTTGCAATTTGGGCAGGATATATGCAGAAAGAACCGATGCCGCACATCCGCATCCGCTTCCGCCCGATTCCGTTCCCGGCTGTGACGGATCAAACATTTCCATTCCGCAATCGATATGCTTTTGTGAAATATCATACCCTTTTTCCTCCAAGAGATGAAACAAAGCTTCCTGTCCAACCTTCCCTAAATCTCCGGTAATGATCTTGTCATAATCTTTGGGTAAGCGCTGAAAATCATTAAAGTTAGCCTCTATTACATCGGCGGCTGCCGGTGCCATACAGCATCCCATATTAAAGGTGTCTTTCATGTTCATGTCGACAATTTTTCCGACTGTAATCCCGCTAATGCAGGCATAAGGATGTCCTCCCTTCTTTAGAGATACCAAAAAAGCTCCGCTTCCGGTTACGGTTCTGGTATAGCATGGGGGCCTCTGTCCACCATATTCCATTGGAAAGCGGAATTCTTTTTCCGCACTTCCAAAATGACTGGACGTCACACAAATCACGTTTTCTGCAAACCCGCCACCCAAAATCATGCCGGCAAGAGCAAGTGCCTCGCCACTGGTTGAACAGGCTCCGAATAGGCCAAAAAACGGAATATCCAATTCTTTAATACCAAAAGAAGATGCAATCGTCTGTCCAAGTAAATCCCCAGCCAGCAAAAAATGAATATTCTCTTTCTCTTCCTTCGCCTTTCCAAGCACCAGTGATACCGCTTCTTTTTGCAGGGTACTTTCGGCTTCTTCCCAGGTCTTGCATCCGAACATTTCATCTTCCCCAACCATATCAAAAAGTTCGCCCAAAGGACCGCTTCCTTCTTTTTGACCCACAATGGATGCACATTCGCGAATATACACAGGTCTGGGCATCTTTGCGCTCTGACTTCCAGCCACATGCATTGCATAATTCATAGTTTCTGTCGTTTGTTGATTATCCATATCAAAACACCATCCAAATCTTTTTTTGATATAGTATCTCAAACCGTTTGCGGAACTATTCATATGAAAGTATTTTTACAATTAAATGTGATGAAAGCTTTGCATTAAAAAGTCGTCCTTACATAAATTATATATCGCTGCCGCCTCATACTTCGGTTTTTAGCTTTTCTAAGCGGCATGCTCACAAAATTTATTAAATGCCCGGTTTCAAAACTCAGACTACGTCTTCGGACAGTTGAAACCGGGCATTATTTTTGTTCGCTTATGTCGCCAAGAAAAGCACAAAACCTCGTAAAAGTCGGCGGCAGCGATATATAATTTATGTAAGGACGACTGTATCCCCAAAAGGTTGCAAATAATAATATGTAAGAAAAGTTGCGATTATTGCTCAGAAATAGCGGTTCCCATTTCTGTCATAATATCATCAATCAACTGACTTTCGTGAATATTCGGATATTTAAAAGTCTTATATGCACGAACAACTTCTTTAATTTTCTGATACTCAAGCTGACGCAGGTACTCCGGATCTTCTTTTACAAAACGATCGTAAGCCGCCTTGTATTCAGGGCTTTCTTTATACTGTCTGACCACATCCCTAACAGCTTCATGCTCATCGTCATACTGTGATGCATCCACAAACAGTGCCGGGCTCGCATTGGCATTGGTCTGACGCTTAATAGCCTCTTTTACCTTATCTTTGGTATCCCCCTGCTTTTTGTAATTGCGTACTGCTTCAATTACTTTGGTGTATTCTTCGGTACTGACGTTTTTCCATGCATCGGTCTTGTAAATAGCGTCATACAACTCATCCATGCTCTGGAAACGGTCTTCATTGTGAATCTCCAGACCTTTCATAATTGCAGCCTCAATATCCGGAGTAATCTTAATGCCATATTCGCTAGGCTTGTGTAAAACATCACCAAATAAGCGATCCGTAACATCCAACGGCTTTGCACCGACAATACAACGATATATGGTCGCACACAATGCATAAATATCCGTCCAGGGTCCCTGATTTCCTTTGGTCCTTAGCTGCTCCGGCGGCGTATAGCCGGATTTTTTGAATACGGATATTGTCTTTTCGGGTTCGGATGAATTGGTACGTGCCGTACCAAAATCAATCAGATAGACACGGTTATTTTCATTGGAAATCATGATATTGTCCGGACTGATATCTCGATGGATAAATCCGCTGTCATGGATTTCTTTTAGAGCAAGCATAATTGGCTCGATAATTTTCAAAGTCTCTTCTACCGTAATCTTTCCATCTGAATAATCCAACAATCTGCGAAGGGTCATTCCGTCGATGTAGTTCATAACCAGATATGCAGTTCCGTTATCCTTAAAGAAATCCAGCACGGAAACAACTGCCGGTGTATTGCGGAATTTGGCCAGACGTTTTGCCTCGTCTAAGAAACGATCTCTTTGCTTAACAAAGAAATCCTCAGAATCGCCTTCATGTGGAATCACATTTGGCCCCGCTTTTTCACGGCTTGCAAAATTGCTTGGAAAGAATTCCTTAATCGCAACCTGCGCATCCAGATTAATATCATAACCAATATATGTAATGCCAAAGCCCCCTTCACCGAGAACTTTGCCCATTAGGTATTTTTCTCTTAAAAAACTGCCGACCGGTAAATAGCGCTCACTAAGCTTGATATCCGAAAACTGCTTTCCGCAACAATTACAGATACCCTGATCGTCTACTTCACCCTTCATACAGTTAAAACATATCTTACTAATGTCCATGGCATACTCCTACAGACTAATCTGATACCATTATACCATAGCAAATTTTTTTTGCCACACTTTTATTATATCTTTTTCTCTTTTCGGATTCGTGTTCTAAATCCGAAAAGGAATTAAATAAATTCAGATTATAGAATCTTCGAAATAAAAAATAATCAAAATAAATAGATAATCGAAAAAAATATCCCACATCGGATAAAATTATCCAATGTAGGATATCCTTTTGTTTATTCGCAACTTTTGATATAGCAAGTCGTCCTTACAGAAAATGATATATCTTTGTCCGCCTCGTACTTCGGTTTTTAGCCCTTCTAAGCGGCATGCTCACAAATATTATTAAATGCCCGGTTTCAAAACTCAGACTACGTCTTCAGACAGTTGAAACCGGGCATTCCTTTTGTTCGCTTATGCCGCTAAGAATGGCACAAAACCTCGTAAAAGCCGGCGGACAAAGATATATCATTTTCAATAAGGACGACTTGCATCCCATATTATCAGCTTAGAATGCGCAGGCTGCACGCACGGCTTTTTCCCAACCGCTTAAGAGTTGCTCTCTTTGCTCTTGGGAAATCGACGGTTCAAACACGCAATCCACCTGATAATTATCAGAAAGTTCTTCCCTACTTTTCCAAAATCCGGCAGCAAGTCCTGCCAGATATGCAGCGCCCAATGCTGTTGTTTCACTGACAACCGGACGTTCTACCGGCACCCCCAGAATATCACTTTGAAACTGCATCAAAAGATTATTTTTTACCGCTCCGCCGTCTACTTTCAGTTTCTGCAGTTCAATCCCGCTGTCTAACATCATGGCACGAATGATATCCGTGGACTGATAGGCAAGCGAATCCAAAGTTGCTCTGACAAAATGTGCTTTGGTGGTTCCGCGGGTTAATCCAAACACGGCCCCTTTTGCATCCGGTTTCCAGTAAGGCGCCCCTAACCCGACAAAGGCGGGAACTACATAAACACCGTCACTGTCAGAAACCGTTTGGGCCAGTTCCTCACTCTGCGGTGCACTGTCAATCATCTTTAATCCGTCACGCAGCCACTGAATGGCACTTCCGGCAACAAACACACTGCCCTCCAGTGCGTATTCGACCTTTCCGTCAATCCCCCATGCAATGGTAGTCAACATGCCATGCTCTGATTTTGCCGGTTTTGTACCGGTATTCATCAACATAAAGCAACCTGTACCATAGGTGTTTTTTGCCATGCCGGGTTCATAACACATCTGTCCGAACAAAGCCGCCTGCTGATCTCCTGCAATTCCCATAATCGGTATGGCTGTATCAAAAAACTTTCCTTCTGTCTTTCCAAACAGCCCGCTTGAAGGACATACTTTTGGCATCATGGAAGCCGGTATTCCAAACAAAGCAAACAGTTCTTCATCCCATTGCAAATCATAGATATTGTATAAAAGTGTGCGGGATGCATTGCTGTAATCCGTTGCATGGACTTTTCCGCCTGTCATTTTGTATACTAACCACGTATCAACCGTTCCAAACAACAATTCACCCTTATTCGCTTTTTCTCTTGCGCCCTCTACATTATCCAAAATCCATTTTATTTTGGTGGCAGAGAAATAGGGATCAATCAAAAGCCCTGTTTTTTCACGTATCATCTCTTCCCTGCCGTCTTCAGACAGTTGCTTACAAATCTCTGAAGTCTGACGAGACTGCCATACAATTGCGTGATAAATCGGTTCTCCGGTATTTTTATCCCAGACAATCGCCGTTTCTCTCTGGTTGGTAATCCCAATGGCGGCAATTTCCTGTGCTTTTATCTTTCCGTGCACCAAAACTTCCATATAAACATTTAAAACCGAGAGCCAGATTTCATTAGCGTCCTGCTCAACCCAACCCGGCTTCGGAAAATACTGCGGGAATTCCTTTTGGGCACTTGCAACCATTTCTCCCCGCTTATTAAATAAAATCGCTCTGCTGCTGGTTGTCCCCTGATCAATTGCTAAAATGTATTTTTCCATTTTTTCTTCCAAATTACTTTTCCTTTTTCTGATTTATGTTCCCAATATATATCTTATATTACCGCTTTGAAGCATCGCTGGCCGTATCATACAAAGCTTCTAATTCGGGACGGCATTTTAAAAACATCTTTCCAAGCTTTGGATCAAAATGTGTTCCAATCGATTCCTCGATTATCGAAAAGGCCTTATCGTAAGTATAAGCTTCCTTATAGCATCGCATGCTGACAAGTGCATCAAACACATCCGCAAGCGCCATTATCCTTGCTTCAATTGGTATTTCTTCTCCTAACAACCCATCCGGATACCCTGAGCCATCCCACTTTTCATGGTGATAATGAGCAACATTTTCCGCAACTTTTACAAAATCAGATTCCTCGATATCTTCCAAAATCTGCTTAACAATTTTAGCTCCTTCAGCAGAATGTTTTTTCATCTCAGCATATTCCTCAGGTGTAAATCTTCCCTGCTTGCGAAGAATTCTGTCATTGACCGCAATCTTTCCCAAATCATGCATTGACGCAGCTCTGACAACCATATCAAGAAAGCTGTTCGATAATCCATCCTGTTCTTTCGAAAGTCTTTCTGCAAAGATTCTCACAACCATACTTGTCCGCTTGATATGTCCGCCTGTGGAAAGGTCCCGGCTCTCTACCATTGCTGCCATACCCAAAACCATCATTTCCTGAATTTGCTTTATATGCATAGTACGAGCTTCTAACTGTCCCGCAAGATCACGGCGGAGCGCTTCCAATTCAAGAGCATGTCCGATTCTAGAAAGCATAACATTCAGTACAAAGGGCTTTGTGATAAAATCCATGGCTCCTTCTTTGAGGCAACGACTTTCAATCTGCGGATCATTGTCAGCAGTAAGAAAAATAATCGGAATTTCCGCAAGTTTCAGATTTTCCCGTATTTTCTCCATGACCTCAAATCCATCCATTTCCGGCATATTGATGTCTAACAGAATAAGATCACAACTCATCTTTTTCAAAAAATCCAATGCCTGTTCGCCTGATGATACTGCAGTGATTTTATAATAATCCGATAGTGCTCTTTTTGCTGTAGAAAGGTTTATTTTATCGTCATCAACAATTAACAAATGGTACATATCGTCCTCCTGAGCCATATCTCCGGCCGCTTCGTATTCAAAATCCTCTACTAATACAACAATTTCATCAAGCTGAGATTTTAAAGGCTGACCATTTAGCAAATACCCGGACATCTCATCACATAATCTTTTCATTTCATCGAAATCATATATTTTATTTCATTTAAAAAACCGTTAAATTCAATGTAGCATAATTTGTCTAAAACAACAAGAATTTCCAAAATGGAAATGTCGGATATTGCCAAAAGTGGGAATATCGAAAAATTGCAAATAATGAATATATCAGAGAATTCCAGAAATGGAAATATCAAAAATAATAATTCGCACCGAATTATTAAAAATCCGATGCGAATTGTATTACTTATTTTTTATTCATTTTCCATGCGCCAGTCAATACATCTTTGTAAATAATGTACATAGTCCGGATTTTTGCACATACCCTTGCCCGGAGTATCCGAAATCTTGGCAACATCCATACCGTTACATGCGGTTGTTTTCATAACAATATTGAGAGCCGGAACATCTGTATCATTGGCAATATAGGTTCCGATTCCGAAAGCAACCTTTGCTTTATCCTTAAAATACCGATACAGTTTGTCAGCCTTTTCAAAGTTTAAGCTGTCACTAAACAACAAAGTCTTGGTCTTGGGATCAATTTCAAGTGCCTTATAATGTTCAATCATCTTATCGCCCCATTCAATCGGATCGCCACTGTCATGCCGAAGACCGCTGAATAAGGTCGCATAGGTCAATTGAAAATCTTTTAAGAAACAGTTAGTTGTAATGGCATCGGTAAGTGCAGTTCCGTTTAAGACACCATATTCTTTTACCCATGCATCAAGCGCATACCAGTTGGAATATGCCGGGTTGTGCTTGTGATTTCCCTGTCCGACACACATAATCCATTCATGTGCCATGGTTCCTACCGGTGTCAGCCCAAATTTCTTTGCCAGATAAACATTGGATGTTCCAACGAATTTGGAATACGGATAGTTAGCTTTTGCTAATTCTTGTATTGCAAGCTCCTGTGCCTCTGCTGACAGTCTTCTACGCAGACCAAATTCACTGAAAGCCCCCAGTTGATATGTTCCGTCTGTTAAAAGCTGTATCTTTTTTTGTAGTCTTTCCCGAAAACTCTTCATTAATTTTTCATAATCATACGCCATTCTGAAATAAACTTCATTGACGATTGCCAAAGTCGGAATTTCATACATGGAAGTATTGAGCCATGTGCCCTTTGTTTCGATTGCCAGACCGCATTCGGCATTGGTCGTAATTTCAAAATCTTCATAGCGCGGTTTCCACAATCTTAAGAAATCAACATAGGAACCTTTGATCCATTTGATATGATTCAGATACTCCAGTTCATCCTCCGTAAATCTCAAATTGCAATATAACCGAATCTGTCTCTTAATTTCCTCAACCATTTCATCCGTAAAATGCACATCTTTGTTGCGGCATTTAAAGCTCCATGTCGTTTTATAATCACTAAACTGATGATAAATTGCCTGTCCCATAGACATTTTATACATGTCTGTTTCCAATAAACTTACAATAATCTGCTCCATTGTTTTACTCCTTTTGTTTTTTCATATACTATCCACAGGTAGCCATACAACCGTCTATACAATATCAATCTGGCATGTTTTCATTGCATCAATCGCGGTCCTATGTGTATCCGGTGTCACACACGCACATGCTTTTTCAATCACTTTAACCTGTGCTTCGTACAAATTAGCCTTTGCTAACAGCACATTGCTGATTACGCATATTCCGGTACATACACCTACAAATTCAATTTCGGTATCGTATGTATTTTCACATATTCCTTTCAGCTTTGTGGCTAAATCCGCGCTACCGAAGGTAGGCTTGTCGACAATGGTATATTGTCCGTCATACTTTTCTTTTACGGCTGCCATGACATCTGCATTAATTTCCCAGCCCTCTGTATTTTTTATACAGTGAGGCACAGGTAACTTTTTACCTTCCTGCGTTTCCATATAGTTTTCGTTATGTGTATCCCTGGTTAAAAAGATATGATCATAGTTGCCGTTTCGAACAACATCCACAACCTGTGATATGGTATTGGCACATTCCTCATTTCCCAATACTCCTGTCAAAAAATCATTCTGCATATCAATCACTACTAATACTTTCATACTTATCTTCCTTTCTTGCTTTTTCGGTATGCCCCGGGACTAATAACCATTTTTATACCGGTATAACAACGACTTTTTCCCACCGGTAACCGAGACTCCTTTCTTATCAAGCGCGACTACCTTATCCTGAATCTTATCTCTGAAATTCGTCTTATATAGCGTCTTTCCCAAAAGTATCTCATATACCTTTTGCAAATCCGGCAGGGTAAATTCCTCCGGCATCAGGTTAAATGCAATATCGGTATATTCCACCTTGTTGCGAATCCTGAGTAGTCCTTCCATCACAATTTCTGCATGATCAAATGCCAATGCTTCTTCGCTTTGCAGTCTCGGAACATAGTTTTCAATCTGAAGGATTCCATTATGAAATGCTTTCTTTTCCAAAGAATATTTCATAAAAACTCCTAGTGTCTCATTTTTCAAAATCATTTCTTCATCCGTCATACTGACATCGAACCATGCTGCCTCACTCGCATCCGAACCTGCATGAGCCTCGACAATCGGAATTAATGCTATATAAGCCACATCTATGACACGCATACGTGGATCGCGGTCCGGCTGGCTCATTGTATAAAGTTGTTCCAGATAGATATCGGAAAGTCCTGTTTCCTCATATAGCTCTCTTACAGCTGCCCGATAGGTCGATTCATCATATTCAACAAACCCACCTGCAAGAGCCCAGCAATCCATAAAAGGATGATCTTTTCTCCGGATTAGCAAAACCTTTAACCCATCCAGCTTTTCATTCATACCAAGCACCAGTATATCAACCGTAACAGATGGTCTTTTATAATCACCGGGATTGTACTGCGACAGGAATTCTTTTTCCGTAAGTCCGTTCGCATTTCTCTTTTCCATATGGTCTCCTTTCTTAATAGTTGCTTTTTACTACTTTTTATATTTTGCATTTTAGTAGCATTTCGCTACTTTGTCAACCGATTTTTACATCCGAAAGCGGGAAATATATATCTTTGTCCAAGAAATTTGGCGAGGTTTCTTGGTATTTCTTAGCGGCATAAGCGAACAAAAATAATACCCGGTTTCAACTGTCTGAAGACGTAGTCTGAGTTTTGAAACCGGGCATCATTTAACAAATCTGCTCCATAATATAGGGATCTTTTATCTTATGATCCTGTGCGAATAACAAAATCTTTGACATAATCTCTGCTGTTTTGGGATCATCATCCACAAACGGCAGGAAGATTTTACCTCTGCCGGCAGAATGTACCGGAAGCACATTGATCTGATGGCCTCCCAATTGATGAATGACGCCGCTGCCAAGATGAATACTGTATTTACCATGGCTACCATCAATGATTGCGTGGTTATCTTTTAGGACTACATTATCCAGTTTAAACAATTCCAGATTAAACTTCACAATCACACTTCTCATTTCAATGGTCGAGTGACTTGTCAAAGGATCCACACTTATTTTCATCATAGTCTTCATGGAAAAACCACTCCGGTGTCTGAGAGTGCCATACGAGTACATGTCCTCTTACCTGAATTTTTTTCTCCTCTTTTATACAGCTTTCATTATATGTCTTAATTTCCCTTAAAATGGTATCAGCCAAGGTAAAATCCAAAACCGGGAATCCGTCATCTCCAATTGTAGGCTGCTGTCCTAAAAATGATTCCGGCTTCATCTCATTTTCCATGGTTACACTGTTGAATTGAGATGTAGCCACTTCCATTCTGGCAGAATTTGAAAGTGCCGCTGCCGGCAGGCATACTCCCGCTTTTCCTTCAAAGTCTCTGTCAAAAACATAGCGAAGTGTTTGTTTATCGGCTTCTTCCCATTCAACATTCTCTGCCTTTTCTATTTTTACCGCATTCTCGTCTCCATTCTCCACATCCCCACTCTTAACACTTGAACATCCCCACAATAAAAAAGTGGCGGACAGAATCACAAGAAATTTCAGCTTATTTTTCAGTTTTCTTTTCATCCTTTTCCTCCCGTTTCTTTAGAACAATTCAGTACTTACATCATATGATAAAAAACGAGAGAGCCTTTTTCTTCTCATCTATTGCTATTGTTTTGCATATTATTGCTATTCAGCCATGCAAGAATCAGATATTTTTTTATACGAAATGGTATTTTTATTGTATGAAAAGGAGTTTTAATGGTAATTTTAAGTCCAATCCTACTGCAAATCACATTTAATTTATTTCTACTGAATATACAAGAATCCGTATATTTACATTTTTAATAAAGTCATTTATAATATAAGAACTAACACTGCTAAATCGGTTTTCTTTTCTACATGCAATTCTTTATATCACATTTGAATGAAGGTGTCTGTAACGCCCGCATTATCTACATTTTATGGAATCGTTGTGCGAATGCAAAGTGAAAAAGGACAAAAACATAACAAGCCACATATTCATGCTCTATATGGTGATGATGAAATCGTGGTAGGAATAGATGGTGAAATACTAGAAGGAACTTTTCCTAATAAACAAATGAAACTCTTACTTGCATGGATAGCAATTCACGAAGAAGAGTTAAGAGAAAACTGGATGTCATTAAGTAACGGCAATGGCTATTTTAAAATTGAACCATTGCATTAAATAAGGAGAGATGCAATTATGTTAAGACCAACTGCAGTTCATGTAGAAGCAACTTGCGCATATCAAATACTGGTAGAATTTGATAATGGCGAAAAGAAATGTTTTGATGTAGAACCATATATAAAAGGAGAATGGTACGGACAACTGCGCTCTTTTGAATATTTTAAGCGTGTTTCTGTGGACGGATTTACCGTCGTTTGGCCTAATGGACAAGATATATGTCCCGACGAATTATATGATTTAGGAAAATTAGTGTCATAAAATACTTACCATACGATTTTACAGAACAAGGTGTATATAACTTCCAAAATACCCCATCCCTTTTCTCAGTTGAAATTGGATGGGGCATTCTTTTTGTTATTGCAAAACAGCTCTTTTGGCAATTACTTTCTCACAATGCCATAATACAGTTTTGCTGTCCACAGATAGACAATGACATATAGTAGCGAAAACACGGCAAAACAGACAACGGTACAGATAATATAAAGTCCTGTATTGGTTAAATTCAATATTGCCAAGATTTTTTCAATAACCGGATAGGCAAAGATAATATGAATTCCCGCCGCGATAAGGGGAAGGAAAAAAACAGTAAGAATCTGCGAGTGTATGGAAGCTTTTACATCTTTTTGGCTCATACCCACATTCTGCATGATAATATAGCAATCTCTGTCATAATATCCTTCGGTATTCCCTTCGATGTATAAAAATAGCGGGGTAAATCCCCGCCAGTCGGTGGACCAGGACCTTTCGGTCAGCCCAAATATAAATGCACTTCGTGCAACAGATTCATAATCTGTATAGATATTATATGTTATCTTCCTTAAAATATCAACTTTTTTATAAAAAAGGATTTCCAAATCACACTACTCATTATTTTCCATAGCCTGTGCTATTCCGGCTAAAATATTTTTGCGGATTGATTCTTGACTTTCTTCTTCTAAATCTCGTGCATATCCCGGTATAGAATACTCACTATATAAAAACGGAACATCAACCTTTTCATAATCACTCATATAATCTGAAATTATATTGTCTAAAGCAGAATAATTCTCATCGTCCGAATTATAATTTTCCCAGTCATCCCATGTATCTTCTGTCCAATATCCATAGTCCCCCTCAGAATACACCATAGCAAAAACAGATTTGTATGAAATATGATTGTTTTCAAATGTCGATTCATAAATGGAATTACTTCCAAAATTCCCATGCCAATCACTATCACTACTAAAATACCTAAATTCTCCTTGTTTATTTGTATAAACATCAAACAAATTTTAGGTCAATATTTAAATTCTACAGAATTGTCTGTAAAATCCCTCCCTGCTGTTGTATATCCACAATAAGTAACCTCTCCATCTTCTATTGTATAAATAAATGTCCTGCTGTTATCCCGCAATACCGGTATTGTAATCATCATTTCCCTCTGACCGTCTAAATTCAGATCACCAAGACTAATGAAAATATTAGAATCGATTGTTGCATAATCCCAAAATTCATTTTCATCAAAAAAATCATACTCTACATATGGCATCAAATCATCGTCCCATTCAATACCTGTTAATTCCTCTGCAGACACAATCGGAATCATCTTTTCCTCTGCATCACCTAAAATTGACTCTGGCAGTTCGCCCTGATCACTTGAGTCGGATAAAATAATTTCTTGCTCAGATTCAGATCCATTTATTTCCTCAATTACATCCTTCTCATTTTGTGTACATCCAAACATAAAAACAAATGTACAAATAAATAAAACTATAAAACTTTTTTCAATTTATATTTCCTCCACATTATAATCTTCCAAAAAATTGTTCACCACATCAATTACTTCGATTACAAGACAGAAACAAATAAAGGAAATTTTCCTTGTTCTGCCATTTTTTCCATATTCTTTCTACAATTGTAACCGGAATCACAATACCTACCATAATAATTCCATATGCATAATGCCCTCAATCGTCTTAGCTACGTATCTCATAACTATTATAGATTATATTCTCACAAATATATGTTTTTTACACGAAATGGCATTTTTGTTGTATGAAATGGATTTTTTCTATAAAATGTGAAAAAGATAGTCAAGGTTATGGAATTGGATTATATATGGGATAAACGGGAAGTTCTGTTTCACGAAGAATAATATGAGGACGGTAAATCGGTCGACATTGAAATTGACAAGAGAACCGGCATCGAAATCGACACGGAGCAAGGTATTACTCAATGGACATTTTTACTGGAAACCGCAATATATCTGAAAAAAAGTCCGCTTCAATCTAAAACATAAAACGGACTTTTGGAAATTATTAATTTTTCTGATAACTACGACTAATAGGTATACTCTCTCCATCCAGTAAAATTATACTAGTTCTTTGGTTTTTATATATATAATTGTAATTTATCAAAAAAGATTTATGTTTTCTAAGAAAACACTCACAATTCAATTCCTTCTTTATAATTTTTTCTACATCATCCAGACGACTGTAAAATACATTAATTTTATCATCCTTGAAGTGAATTATAATTCTTCTGCCATCACTTTCAAAATATTTTACATCTTCCAGCCTAATTTTTTCTAACTTACGGCGATTTTTAAATTCAAAAAATAGATCTTTTTCCGAAACAATTTTAACTGCTTCTCGAAAAGACGATTCAAAAGTTCTTTTCTTTAACGGCTTATTTATATAAGCAATTTTATTATTTCCAATTACTTCTTCCAAATATCGAGGTTCAGGAGAAATATAGATTACAAACGGCATCTGCTCCTGTTCACTAATATTTTTCTTTACTTCTAATAATATACTATTGGTTATTTGTAAATCCAGATATATTAAATCATATTTCTCCTGCGAAGAATTAATAAGGATTTCTTCCTTTTTTTCTATACTCAAGCAATCTATATCAGCCTCAACCATCATTCGTTTCATAAAATAATCCAATAATTCTGATATTTGAATAACAGTCTCATAATCATTGGCATATATTGCTATTCTCATAAATTTTTCTCCTTAGTTGTAACATATATATCTATGTCATTACATTTCATTTGCATATACATATTATTAAAACATAAGAGAAAAACATTAATTTAAAAACTTCTAAAAACACTTCTTTTTGTTGAATAAATCTGAATGTGGTACTTAATCCTCCTTTTTTATCAAGTAAATCTAATCATTTTTTGATTTTTTTAGTATTTTAAATGGTTTTTGTAGGAAAAAATAATCTCTTCCTCTTTTATTTCTATGATAGAAAAAGGAGAAAGAAATGGAAGCTGTATTAGACAAAATCCAAAAGGAATACAATTTAACGGAAAGGCAAAGAAAACTACTGCAATTTTCTTTTCTAGGCATTATTTACGATGTCACTAAAATAGGAATGTTATTTGTTTTTTTTGCCTGCATTCAGCAAATTCCTGCATTTCTTTTTAATCTTGTACTACTAATACTGTTAAGAACAAATCAGGGTGGACTTCATTTAAAAAATTATATTAGTTGCTTTCTTTTCTCCTTTGCCTATCTTTTTCTTGCTATATGCATCTTGCCAATGCTTGTCCCTGACATATCGACTTCATTAGGATTATGCATATTATTCCTTTGCATGATTATTATTTATAAAATCGGACCGCAAAAAAATCTGAAAATATATACAAAACTAAAAGATTCAAAAAATGTAATTAGGAGCAAATACAATTCCATTTTAATTTGTTTTGCATTTATCTTTTTATACTTCATCTTTTCAGACATCATTTTCTTCAAACAGGGAATGTGGCTTATCGTATTACACACAATGCAAATTGTGTTTGTAACAATAAACAAAAAAAGAAAGGAGATCAACAAATGATCAAAAAATTACATGGCTTTATGTTATCATCACTTTTAGAAGGTTTTGCAAGAATTTCTTATGATTTGAACTGGGGAAGTTTTTGTTTCGTTTTATTTGGTGAGCCAGACATCGAAATACCGGATGAGGAATAAGCATAATCTTGTTATCAAAATCACAAGAGAGTAACATTTGTTACTCTCTAAATTTTTCTCATCTGAAAATCTATAATTAACTTAATGTTTCATCTTGTCTCAACGGCAAAATAACATCTATAACAATAATCTTATAATTATTTTCAAAATCAAATTTCACTTGTAGCAATCCATTATATTTATCTACAATTTTATTTACATTGGTCAAACCATAGCCGTGACCATATCCTTTCTTAGACTTTCCGTCTAAGCCAAAATATATTTTATCTTTTTCATCCCAGTCAAAAC
This sequence comes from Lachnospiraceae bacterium, assembly GCA_016297945.1. GTDB lineage: Bacteria > Bacillota > Clostridia > Lachnospirales > Lachnospiraceae > UBA2882. The sequence continues at coordinate 19,005 of JAEDFR010000037.1, forward strand.
AATTGCATATTTCTAAGTGGAACTGCTGGTCATTTTCTTCAAGTATCAATCGTATATTTTTTATTTCTTGTTTTATTGTTGCCTCCACCGCATTATCAAGCAAATTTCCGATGAGCTCAACAATATCCGGAAAAGGTATTATTTTTTCAAGTCTGTTTACATTAATAGAA
>JAEDFR010000038.1 GCA_016297945.1 Lachnospiraceae bacterium
CCGAAACGAAGGATGCTATTCATGTAACGCTAATCTGCGGAAATGGATATAAGCGGAGCAAATATTCCGGAATTGTACAAAATGTTATTGTGGGTGATGATCTGTTCACATAGGACTAATGTTCCTCAATTTAATGCTGAACAGGCTGTCAAAGAAAGCGAAAACACAAATAGGTATATTCCAGAAGCAGGCATCCTTTGTATGCGTTTCAAAGAAATGAAAGAAATGAGGGATCATAATATGAAAATATGGGTGGATGACCTTCGTCCGATTCCAGCGGGATATGAAGGTACAAGGTCTGTAAATGAAACAATTGCATTGATTGAAGAGACAGAAAAAAAGGGAGAACCGATAGAACTGATTGATTTAGACCATGATCTGGGGGATTACGCTATGGATGGCGGAGATGCCATTAAGATTTTGGATTATCTGGTTGAACGGGAAACCTTTTATCCCATTGCCATCCATACGGCAAATCCGGTTGGCAGAGCGAATATGGAGCGTATCATAGAGAGATTTTGGGAATAAATCGATAAATAATTGGTATGAATATTAACGCATCATACGATACAACGGTTTTATAGGTCTATGTGTATTATACAGGAGGCAGAAAAAGAATGCAAAAATAGACGGTTTTAGTAATACTGTCAATGAAATGATATTGATAAATGCGTCAAAGATTTATAAAATCACATTGATAAAAACATCTATCGTCGAAGAGGACAGCTATATTCTGGCTGTCCTTTTTCTTTTAAAGTCAAACGGTATGTCCATTTTTGACGCTACTGTTTTCGGCACTCGTTTTAAAAGAGGAAATCAGTGCCTATACAATCATTGGTCTTTTGATGATTATCGGAGGTATTTTTCTTCAGTTGAAAGAACGTAGCTAAGACAATGCCTGCAGTTTAGCTAATTGAGCTTTTAACATAGCAATCTCGTTATCTTTTTCAGCGATTTCGTTATCTTTTTCAGCAATCTCGTTGTTTTTTTCAGCGATTTCAATATCCATTTCAGCAATCAGTGCTTTAGAATAATCATTTTCTTTTTATTTAATTCTTCTATGGTATAATCCATCAATTTAAAAGTTGTTACATTGTAAGAAAATGAGCCTTGAGAACCAAAATCCAGATTTAGATAATATTGATTATTCATATTGAATTTTTGTCTGTTTCTGATTAAAATAAACCTATACATGTGTATGGGATTCGATGTGATGATTTTAAACTCGTAGATTCTTATACATATCATGATTGCAATTTCAAATAATGTAAGCAGGAGGTAAGTGTTATGGGCAGACTGGAAAATAAGGTCGCAGTTATTACAGGAGGTAATTCCGGAATTGGTGCATGCACCGCGGAATTGTTTGCAAAAGAAGGGGCAAAGGTTGTTATTTCTGCAAGGCGTGTAGAGCAGTTAGAAGAGGTTGCTGCAAAAATCAGGGAAGCAGGCGGAGAGGTATTTGTTGTTCCTTGTGACATTTCCAAAAAAGAACAGTGTACAGAGGTTATTGAAAAAACAATTCAGGCATATGGAAAGGTTGATATTCTGGTAAATAATGCCGGAGTTGTAGATAGTGGTCTGGAGCCAATTGAAAAAGTTACGGATGATACCATAGACAGATTAATCGACATCAATGCAAAAGGTACCCTTTATATGGCACGCGAGGCCGCAAAAGTCATGATTGAAGCAAAAGCCGGTTCCATTGTCAATGTATCAAGTGTTGCCGGTTATACAGGCGGAGGCGGTGTTGCCTATGTATCCAGTAAGGCTGCCGTAATCGGTATGACCAAAAATATTGCAATGCGTTGCGCTGCGGACAGTGTACGTTGTAATGCATTATGTCCCGGAAGCGTGGTTACACCCATGACTATGAACATGAAACAGGATGGTCTGGATCCAAACATGATGGGAGCGATGGCAAAACATGCTGATTTAACACTCCCTGTCAGCCGTCCGAATGAGATTGCTAATGCAATTCTGTTTTTGGCAAGTGATGAATCATCTGCGATTACCGGTCAGGTCATTGTCATTGATCATGGTGCAAATTTATAGGATAAAGCAATCCATATACATCAGTTGGGGGCAAAATATCTTTTGCCCCCAACGTTATATAAATAAAGTTTTTTGCATGAAAAGGCACAAGAGAAATTAAAGGGGGAACCTATGTTAAAAAACATTAAGATTGCAACCAGAGCGAGTATACTGATTACAGGCATTCTGTTAATTGGTTTTTTCGGTTTGTGGAAGGTAGTTGATCAAAAATCATCTGTTCTGGTAGAAGAACAGATTATTAACCAAATGACAGATGCTGTTGAGACAAGGACCTATATTATTGACAATTATGTGCAGTCTGCTGAGGAATACATGATTGCCTTTGCACAAAGCGATGAGGTAAGAAATGCGCTGTTACATCCGGATACTAAAAGTTTTCAGGAAAGAGCACAGCAGTATACGGTCGATTTTGCAAAAGTAAAAGGTGTATTTGAAGGGCTTTACATAGCCAGTCCGGAGACATATGTATATACACATACCAATGAGGCGGCAATCGGTATTACAACAAGAGAAGGGGATGAGCTAAAGCAGTTACAGGAAACTGTTCTTTCAAAGGAAGAGTTGGCTAACCTTGGAATCTTGAAATCCCCCAGCTCCGGGAATATGTGCATTTCCATGTATTATCCTGTTTATGTAGATGGAGAATGTATCGGATTTGTCGGCGCTGCAGTATATGCAAATAAATTGATGGAATCATTGTTATCGCTGGAAGTAGAAGGCCTTGCTGACAGTGAATATGTATTTTTAAATGCTCAGACAGGTGAATATCTGTACAATGAAGATGAAGCTCTTCTTTGTACGGTAACAGAAGATTCGGGATATCTACAAATTCTTGAACAACTTAAAGACAGTACACAGGACGATGTCGGAATGCTTCAATATCAGGATGCTGATGGCGTAGATCAGGTTGTTATATATCGCAATATTCCTGAAAGAAACTGGGTGTTTGCATTAAAAGCGGCCGAAAAAAATGTATTTGGCTCTTTAAATGATATCAGGAGAACAACCGGTATTGTATGTGTGATTATTTCGGTTCTGATCATTCTGTTTTTAAATCTGATTTTGTCAGTGCTCGGAAAACAGTTAAATTTAATCAGTAGTTCCATTACAAAGCTTGGAAATATGGATTTGGATGCAAATCGTTCCTTGGAAAAATACAACGGACAAAAAGATGAGATTGGTATCATTTGTGATGCATTAAACAGAACATGTACCAATTTAAAACAGTATATTGGTGAAGTTGATTCACAGTTGTCTATGATGTCGGATGGAAATTTCACAAGAGAAAGCAGTATGAGTTTTGCCGGAGAATTTGTAAAGATCCAAAAAACCATGGAAAAAATTCAAAATTCATTGCGAACATCTTTTTGGGAAATTAATACGATTACCAGTGAATTGGTTACCGGCTCGAGAAGTGTATCCGATAGTTCTTCCAGTCTGGCAGAAGCGGCAACAAGGGCCAGCGTTTTGATTGCAGAGATTGATGAGCACGTTGAGGAAATTGCAAAACAATTGTCTGAAAGCGCGACGTTTGCAATACAGGCAAAAGAAGAAGCCAATTCTGCTGCAGTAATTGCAGGTAACAGTCGTACGAAAATGGATGAATTGTCAGAAGCGATGGTTCATATCGAAGAGGCGACTAAGGCGATTGAAAGTATCAGCAACAATTTGGAAGGAATAGCAAAACAGACTAATATCTTGGCATTAAATGCACTGGTTGAAGCTAACCGTGCAGGCGATGCCGGCAGAGGTTTTAGTGTTGTTGCCAATGAAATAAGAGCTTTGGCAGAGCAGTCCAGTCAGGCTGCCATTGATGCTTTTGAGTTGATTCATCAGACCATTGAACGTGTACAGGACGGAATGAGAATTAGTACAGAAACAGCACAATATCTGGATCAGGTTGTGAGTCAGACCGATACGATTGACAATTCCGTAAGTAAGATTGCAGAATCAGCAGATTATCAAAATAAAAAGCTTCAGAGTATCAACGACAGACTGCGAGAAATCAGTCAGACAGTGGAAACGACGGCGGCAATGGCTGAGCAAAGTTCCGCTGCCAGCATAGAGCTGGATGATCAGATTGGCGCTTTGCGGGATAATATCGGAAATTATCAGGTTTAGAAAGTAGCCCGATTAGGGCGGATTTCGAATGTTTTAGGATTGGATAAATAAATCCACTCATCCGTAGAACCCAGTTTTCCACCAGTGCTAGTGATTTGTCTGATGCGAATACGGTCACCATCGGTTAATTCGTATCCATAAGTCAGTAAAGCATTTTCATCAACAAATTTGGTTTCCTGCTTATGTCCGTTAATAAAGATACAGCTGGATTCGGTAAAATGTTCGCCGGTTACAACGACAACGTCTGTACCCTGGCGGACATTTTCTATTGTGATGGGATAAAGACCAAGCTGTAACAGGGATGCGTCATAGCGATCAACACCGCCATAAATATATTTTTTTCCATATAACATATCATATTCCAGTAAATGCAGATTCATATCGTAGTATGGATTGTCCGCATATAATTGATGGAAACGGGTCAATACACCATTGGAGTATCCCAGTTTCCCCATAACATGGGAAGACAACTGATAAGCGTTTAGATTTTTGTCTTTCTGCTCTAAACCAATGTTATCCCAGATGACATAGGTTGTCTGATAGGTGTTCTGATATTGTAAATCCGGATCTGTAATATCGAGTGTAGGCAGATGATCACCAAAAAAGACGATGACGGTATCTTCACCCAAAGCTTTTACTTCGGCAATCAGTTGCCTAATGAATAAATCCGTTTCATGACATTCATTGATATAGTATTCAAATGCATTTTTTGTATCCTCGTTTTTTTCGCCCACTAAAGTAAGATTATAGGGATTTTCCGGTGCCTTAGTCGGATATTTTCCATGCAGCTGAACGGTAATGGTATAAATAAAATCTTTTTGCGGAGTAGACTTCATGCGTTCGATAATCTGCCCCGGCAGAATACTGTCTTTTACCCAATTAATAGAGTTATAGTCCAGATCATTCATGAATTCCACGGAATCAAAGACATCAAAACCAAGATGTTTAAATACCTGATTTCGAGAGTAAAAAGTGCCACGATTATTGTGTATAACAGCCGTTGCATATCCTTCTTCCTGCAGATTATAGGCCAGACTTTCACAAGTCTGTTCTTTTAATATAGTCTTGTATGGATACTCACACAGGGCAAAATTTTCTATGCTCATTCCGGTTAAAACTTCAAACTCCGTATTTACGGTTCCGGCGCCGAAAGCGGGAACGGTTAAAAGGCCGGATGAATAGTTTTTAATCAGTCTGTGAAAATAAGGCGTTGGGTCTGCATTATAAGAATAATACCGCATGTTGTTTACATCAAAAAAAGACTCTAACTGAACAAAAATCACATTCGGTTTTTGGTCTGTTTCCCGATATTTTTCTGCATCATATTGATTTAATGAATTCTGAATGGTGTGAATTCGATGCTCGGAATAGGCAATCGGTTTTTGAATTCCGGCATTCATAACGCTGTCTGTGAAGCAATACACAAAACCATCATATAAATAGGTTAGCGTAATATTACCCGTGTGTTTAAACTGACGTTTTCCTGCATAAACGGAAAGGACGCCGCAAATCATAAAAACAGATAAGAAAATCATATCGCGAAGAATGTGTTTTCTGCGGTCTATTTTTGGAATTCGTCTCCGCAGATAGACAGTGATTACCGTACAAAAACCTAAAAATATAATTGCGCCGGCAATCTGGGGGATTCCCATATATTGGCACACGATACTGGCAACAGAAGAAAAAACCTTGATATCGTTGAACGAAAAGGGGGATACCCGGTTTCCGAGTATGACACAATTGATAATTCCGAGAATCAGCCAGAACAGACTAAAAAGGAATGCCCAGAATAATCTTTCCCGGAATAAGAGACAGACCGAAAGCATTGCCATCAAAAGAACCACATTGATGAAATATGAAAAAGGCTCTTCTATGATAAAAGTGAATCCGGCTTTAATGGAGCGGCGGTGAAGGCATTCAATAACCAGTATTTCAAAAAAAGGTAACACAATGATCATAGGTATAATGTTTTCATTGCATTTTCGGAAAAAATTTTTGAGTGCTTGAAACATGTTCTATATTCCTTTATTTTCTATTACGTTTTGGATTTGTATTCCCGATATCTATCTTTTCGCCTTGTACTTCTGTTTCAGACAGTTGAAACCGGTCATTATATTTGTTCGCTTATGCCACTAAGAAAGGAACGAAACCTTGTAAAAGCCGGCGGACAAAGATAGAAATTGGGAACACAAATACGAAAAGCCATATCACAATATCAGTATTCTAGCACAGAAAGAGAAAAGGAATTGTATTTTCACAGATACATTTTGGGATGTATTTTTATAGAATCATGTAGAAAAGTACGTGTTTTTTCTGATTTTCAGAGATATAATAAGGAAAGAATAGTTAAAGTGAAATTTTGTATTGTTGTTGGTGGCAGAGTTTTGTTTTAACAGTGGTTGTCAATTACGAATATATATTACTTACATGGAGGAATATCAAGAATGATTATTGATTCCAATATACAGATACCTTTCCATCCGATTGATTTAGACGATATGTGGTGGTATAAAGCAAGAGAAAAGGAAGATGATGTACAAGCCTGCGACAGCATTTTTGGCAGTATTTTTTTATGGTCAAAGGCTTATTATACAGAAGTGGCAAAGATTGCGGGATGTGCGGTTGCACGCTATTTTATACAGGGTCAGCAGGTCTACAGTTATCCCATGGGCGGAACAGAAGAAAACAGGCAGCAGGCTGTGGAAATATTACTAAAGTTTGCGCATGCTAAAAATGAAAAGCTTTGGCTCTCGGTCTTTTCCGAATCGCAAAAGGCACATATACAAAAATATTTTCCGGGTATTTTTGAAATAGACGGCATTCGTGACCGTTATGACTACGTATATGAGACAGAACGCCTTGCTACATTGAAGGGAAAAAAGCTTTCAGCAAAACGCAATCATATCAATCGCTTTATTGAGAAATATGAATGGAGTTATGAAAAGATTACCCACGCGAATAAGGAATTGTGCTGGGAGATGGAACAAAACTGGTTAGAGCTGCACATGCAGGAGCTGGGGGAGGAAAAGCGGGAGCTTGAGGCCGAAAAGAAGGCTATCCGTACTGCATTGGATCATTTTGAAGAACTCAATTTTACCGGAGGCATTCTAAAAGCGGACGGTAAAGTCGTAGCCTTTACAATCGGTGAGCAATTAAACGAAGATACCATGGTTGTGCATTTTGAAAAGGCGTATCCGGATATGCAGGGAGCTTTTCAGATGATTAACCGTGAGTTTGCAGCAAACAACTGTAAAGGAATGAAATATATCAATCGGGAAGAGGATACCGGAGACCCTGGACTTCGCAAAGCAAAGTTGTCTTATTATCCCGATCTGTTTGCGAAAAAATATTATGCCATCGAGAGTGATATTACCTATGCTTCCAAAGAGGATGAAGAACAGATTATAGAGCTTTGGAAAGAATGTTTTGGCGATGATGAGCGTTATATCCGTTTTTATCTGGAACATCGTTTTACAGAAGATAATATGCTTTGTATTCGTGAGAATGGAAAAATTGTGTCTATGGCAAGCTTCCTTACGGCAACATTAAAATGTCCGGTTGAGAGCAAGGATATCAGCATGCAGAGCGCAGAAGTTTTGTATGTCTATGCGGTAGCAACCGGATTTGAATTTCGCAATAAAGGCTATGCTGCAAAAATTATTCAGCACGCTTTTCGCAAATGGAAGAAACCACTTATTTTACAACATGCATCAGAAATCCTTGAAAGTTATTATGAAAAGCATGGATTTGTGACGTGTTTTAAAAGATATCTGTATGATTTTGCAGCAGAAAATCTGCTTCCCGGTGTCGTTGATACCCATGGAGAATTTGAAATCATCCGTGATTTTACAGAGGAAGTCATCCAAGACTACGAAGAAAAACGAAATGCCTTTTTTGACGGACGTATGTATGTGAAATGGGACTATGAGGCGCTTTCATATGCACTTAGGGAAAATGCATTTGCCGGCGGATATTTAGTTAAGGCTAATCAGGGATATCTGCTTTGCAGAGTCGAAGAAGGTGCCGTAAGGATTGTGGAATCCCTGATTCATTTCGATGAACTGAAAAGCGATTTCTTGCAGGGAGTCTTGCAGAAATTGTGTCAAAAAGATAATTGTCATATTTTGTGGGTCCACAATCGAGGCGGAATGATTTTACCGACAAAAGAGAGTGCGCAAATCATTGAAAACTCTTCTAAAAAGGGCTATCTTGGATTGACATTGGATTGATCATGGGATGCATCAGCACTGGATTGATCAGACTGTGTCAGCACTGGATTGCGGATTGAAACAGGACTACTTTTTGGTCTGTCTGTGTAACCAGGCAATGGCCAAATCCATCCATGGCTGAACCGCTTCGACAATTTGTGAATCGTCGCGGGCAGTCGTTTTTGTACCAAGAGCCAATCCATGCCCGCCTTCACCAAAAATGTGTAATTCATAGGGAATATGAAATTTTTCCAAAGCAGTCACGAATTTTAGGGCATTGGCAGGTAAAATCAGATTGTCCTGCGCCGTATGCCAGATAAAAGTCGGTGGAGTATCAATGGAAACCTGATTTTGCAAAGAATAGAATTTTTCGTTTTCTTTGGTATAGGGACCGCCAAAAATGTAGGCATTCATGGCTGCTTCAAAATCTACAAAATATCTTTTTTCCCGTTTGTCCATGACAAAAATCTGCTCAAGCGGCATATTCGGATGAATCATGTCATAGGAAATGTCTGTTATCTTCATATCGGGAGTTGTACCGATGTCCAGGCGATTAGTAGAGGATGCAAGATCCAAAACCGGATATCCCAAAATCATACCATTGGGACGGATTAATTCGGGACAATCCGCATAATCGGGAAGCTGCAGGGCGTTATTCCAGAATACACCGAGAGAAGCCGCAACATGGGCACCTGCTGAAAAACCGGAAACAAAAACCTTGTCCGGATTAACATGCCACTCTTTGCTGTGGCGGCGCACATAAGAAACAGCGTCTGCCAGATCCTTTAAAGGTCCCGGCATAACTGCAAACTCATTGACACCATAATGAAGAACAATTGCATGAAAACCTGCGGCAACATATTGCAGTGCAATCGGTGTTGCCTCTCTGTCGGAAAGATAATGATAGCCGCCGCCGGGACAGATAATCACGACAGGACGGATGACATTATGCTGAAAGTCTTTTGAATCCTCTATAATAAATGTATTAATATATACTTTTCGTTCTTTCGCTAAAAAAATCTTTTTGCAATACATGAATAAATCCTCATTCCTCTATCAATATTTCTTGTTATTGCATCCAATATGTATTCATGTTAATCATGTCAAGATGCATTGCATTTCCTATGACTTGCATGGTAAATCATCATGATTGAGCAGATGCACTACCTGTACGGTATTTCTTTAACAGCTCGTCCATTTCATCTTCATCTTTAATCAGTTCCGGTCCGTTTAACTGATGCTTTAATCCCTTGCTTTCCAAAAAACGATAAGCAATCATAAAAGTGGCATCATCAAAAGAAGTAAAAAACTGTGAGTTGATGCGTTCAATCTTTTCTGCGGTTGACATGGAAGAAAGCTTGTCTGCAAAACGGAAGACCTCTTCAAACGCATACATTGCAATTGATTCCTGCTGTCTGATATCGGACGTAATCTCCTGAACATGAAATACGTACATATAGACACGAAGCCATTGTGTGCGTCCGGGGAACCATTCGTAGATGACATTGTATTTCTGATTCATGCTCTGCACTTCACGGTTCCAGATCTCTGACATATAGGAAGAGTTTGTGATATTTTGTATCTGTTCATCGGTTAAGCAAAGATGGTATTTTTCATTGAAATCACGAATGATTTTTTTACGCTTTTTAATTGCTTTTGGAAGCGGATCATATTTAACGGTATCGACATAAGATTGTTGTGGCTGCGTTCCTGCCTGTGTCTTTGCCTGTGCCCTTGCCTGTGTCGGACGGCTGGTGGTCCGGCTGTTGCCTTTTTCTTTATCCCAGCGCTTCGGATCCCATCCGTACTGTTTTTCCCGTTCCTTTGATTCTTTATTCTTCTGTGCATTGATAATCAGATATAGGATGATACCAATGATAGCCAGAATTCCGACCGGTCCAAGAATTGTGGAAATGATTCCCAAAGCAACACATCCGAAAATCAAAAGCCGGAAAAAATCTGCATGACGGTTATCCGGTTGTGTTTTACTATATAATATAATGATGAAAATAATAAAAAATACAATTCCCATTAGGTGTCATCTCCTGTAGCGTATGTAATAAATATACTATCATATTTGGAGGGTAATTAAAAGGCAAATTACAAAGCACAAAGTAATGCTCAAAATAATATAAACAAATGCTCAAAGCAATAAAAGCAAACTTTCTTTGCAAAGAATATTTCATTATTATATAATACTGATGTTGATGTCATAAGGTATTTTGATACTATGATTGAAATTGGATTTTGACACTATGATTGAAATTAAAAAATGGAAAAGGGTAGAGAGAAAATGATGAGAAAAAGAATGCCTTTTATTCAAATACTGATGTGTAGTATGATAATCTTTCTTTTTATTGGGATCGTGGGTTGCTCAAAAAAGGAAAATGACGGTAGCGAGTTGTCAGATGGCGAAAATATACAGATAACAGAAGCAACCGAAACAGAAAAAACGGAAACGGAAAAGTCTGAATTAGCAGGAAGTGATATCGAAGATAGCGTTACCATATCCCCAACTGAAAATGATGATGCAGGATCAGACGCGGAAGGAATCGCCGATAGTATAGAGATGCAGGAAACACAGGAGACGGTTACGTATTCAGAAGAAGATTTAGAAGAAGTATATACGACTTCAACATTAAATATTCGCAAAGGTCCAAGTAAAGAAGCGGATGTTTATCAATTGGTTTCCGGACATACGCAGTTGTTTCGTATTGCGGATGACGGCGAATGGAGTCGTATTTATTTTGATGGTGGAGTTTATTATGCCGCCAGTGAATTTTTGAAAGTAAAAGCGGAAGGCAGTAACGGATATGTTGTTGTGATTGATGCGGGACATCAGTCCAAAGGAAATTCCGAGAAAGAACCGATTGGTCCCGGCGCTACGGAAACCAAAGCAAAGGTGTCCGGTGGAACCAGCGGAAAAACCAGTGGGCTTGCAGAGTATCAGCTGACATTACAGGTAGCGTTAAAATTGCAGCTTGAATTGGAAGCACGTGGATATGAAGTAATCATGGTCCGTACCTCGAATGATGTAAACATCAGCAATTCCGAAAGAGCCGCCGTTGCCAACAATGCAGGCGCAAATGCCTTTATCCGGATTCATGCCAACGGCTCAGAAGATACTTCTGTCAATGGCGCCATGACGATCTGTCAGACCGCTTCCAATCCCTACAATGGAAATCTCGCTTTAGAGAGTAAGGCCTTATCGCAGAACGTATTGGATGCTTTTGTAGCTGCAACCGGCTGCAAAAAACAATATGTCTGGGAAACGGATACCATGAGCGGCATTAACTGGTGTCAGGTTCCCGTAACCATTATTGAGATGGGGTACATGACCAATCCCACAGAGGATGCTGCAATGGCAAGTGAAGATTATCAGAATAAAATGGTTATGGGAATGGCGAATGGAATCGATCAATATTTAGCAGGTCGTTAATGTGTATTGTGATTTGTGCTTAAATCTTCATAATTTGCACGTGTTTGTTGTAATTAAAATAGGCACATAGAAAATTTTGACTAAAATATTTTTCAGAAAACTAAAGTTTTAAAAATTCCTTCCGATAAACATAATAAGACATAGCACATTCCAGGGAAGGAGGGAGTCTTATGCGTATCGGAAATTATCAAATGATACAGCAGATTTACAACACAACCAAACCCGCAAGCACAGGAAAAACACAGAAAAAAGGATTTTCTGATGTAGTATCCATTTCCAATGCAGGAAAAGATGTTTCTGCAGCAAAAGCAGCAGTAGCAGCTTCGCCTGATGTCAGAACAGAGCTTGTGGACTCCATCAAATCCCGGATTCAGGCCGGAACATATGATGTGAGTGCAGATGATTTTGCAGACAAACTGGTTGCAAAATTCAATGGGGAGTTTTAATTCAGAAGTTTTCATTCAGAGATGAATGTACAGAAAATGAGGTAATTCCAATGGCTAGTCTTATGGAAAACTTAATGGACCTGTTAGAGCGGGAAAATAGTGAATATGAAAAGTTATTGGAATTATCCATGAATAAAACCCCGGTTATTATCGAAGGCAATATTGAAATGCTGGAAAAAATCACGGATGATGAAAATGTTATTGTCGGCAGGGTAAATTCCCTTGATAAACAGCGTGAGCAGGTTATGAAGGACATTGCCGCAGTATTGAACAAGGATGTTCAAAATCTGAAACTGACACAACTGACCCTGCTTCTTGCCGAAAGACCGAAGGAGCAGAAACGGTTAGCAGCGATTCACACAAAATTAAAGATTACGACAGAGCAGTTAGTCAGAGTAAATGAGCACAACAGGGATTTGATCACCAGATCCTTGGAGATGGTTCAGTACAATATGAATGTTGTCAAAAGTTTAAAGACAGCGCCTGAAACAGCAAATTACACGCGGGGTGCCTACAATGCAGGCAGTACCATAGGCGGAGGGCAAAAGAGCTTTGATGCAAAGCAATAGCCACGCGAGGTGATAACATATGTCATTATTCGGAAATTTATATATCGGAAACAGCGGACTGCAGACGAGCCAGAATGCTTTAAATACCGTTGCCCACAACTTAACCAATGTGGATACGGTAGGATATACAAGGCAGCAGGTGGCACAGTCCGATCGTACATACAATACTATATCGGTAAACGCATCGATCGTTTCTAATAAGCAGACGGGTCTGGGTGTTTTCTATTCAGAAACCCGTCAGGTCAGAGATTTTTTTCTGGATCAGACCTATCGCGAAGAAAACGGTCGTTTGTCTTTCTATAACGTGACCTATACGACGTTCAAGGAAGTGGAAGATACGTTAGGAGAGCTGGATGGAGAATCCTTTAACGATTCCCTTACCAACTTTTGGGAATCCATTGAAGAGCTTGCCAAGGAACCTTCCAGTAGTGTCAAACAGGGATTGTTTATTCAACGTGCCAATCAGTTTTTGGAACGGGCAAAAGCTGTTTATACGGATTTGAGCGATTTACAGGACAATCTCAATGAAAAAGTAAAGACAGACATCGACCGTGTCAACGAAATATCCAAACGAATTTTTGATTTAAATAACAGTATCCTCAAAATCGAGTGTGCCGGCGTGGAGCGTGCAAATGATTTAAGGGATGAAAGAAATGCCCTGTTGGATGAACTGGGCGGCCTTATGAACATTTCCTATAAAGAAGATGTGGATGGAGCCGTCATGGTCAAGGCAGAGGGGCATGCCCTGGTCACACGTGGAGCATCCTATGACATTGCGTTATACCAAGATCCCAACAACGGCTTATATACCCCTTATTGGAAAATGGATGCAAGACTGGATGAGGCAGGCATTCCGGATATATCCAACTGTAAGGTTTATGATTTGACCCTTCCTATTTCGACTGCAAGAAATACGGACGTGGGTAGTATTAAGGCAGAACTTCTTGCACGCGGTGATACAAGAGCAAATTACACCTATTTAGACAGACCGGATTACAACGAGACAACGGCACAGTCCGTTATCATGAATGTACAGGCTGAATTTGATTCCCTGATTCATTCCATTGTTACAAAAGTGAATGAAGTATTTGCTTCGGTAGCGGACAAAGATAACGGATATATGGTTGATAAGGACGGTAATCCTTTGCAGATATTCCAAAAGATTGCATCAGATGGCTATGATGCAGCCGGCAATTTTATTGCAGAAGACCCTACGGAAGAAAAAGGAACAACCCTTTATACCGTTGCAAATCTGACCATCAATGAGGATTTGATGAAAGAAGCTACCCTGATTGGACTTATTAAACCGGATCAATCGGAAGATTTTGAGCTGATCAAACAACTGCAGGATGTCTTTACCGCAGAAGAATATGTGCTCAATCCCAATGTGGTGACTAAGACGAATTTGATTGATTTTTATTCTAATCTGGTTTCACAGATCGGAAGTAGCGGTTCGGTATTTAAGAGCGTTTATATCAATCAGGAGACCACCGTTAACAGCACGGAATTTGCCCGTCAGCAGGTTGTCGGAGTATCGGATGATGAAGAATTGAATAATATGATTAAATTCCAGAATGCATACAATGCAAACAGCCGTTTTATTAATGCAATCAATGAAATGATTGAGCATATTATCAATACATTGGGAACCTAAGGAAAATAAATGGTGATGTATTAGATGAAAGATATCCAATGAAAGCAAGAAGTTCGTGCATACATCCAGCGAATATAAAACCAGTGAATATAAAACCAGCGAGTATAAAATGGTCGGATATTATACTATTGGATATCCAAACTATCAGATATAAGAAAGGAAGTGGCATAGATGGCTTCAACATTTTTTGGATTAAATATCGCATATACAGGTTTGACGGCAGCAAATGCCGCTTTAAATACAACGGCAAACAATATCTCTAATACCAATACGGATGGCTATTCCAGACAGCTTGTTAATCAAAAAGCAGCCAGCAGTATCCGTACTTATACAACCTATGGTTGCTCGGGTGCCGGTGTGGAAACCATGTCCATTGAGCGTGAAAGAGATGCCTTTTATGACTTCAAATTCTGGAATAACAATGCCAATAAAGGTGAATTTGAAGAATTAGAATACTACATGAAGCAGATTGAAGATTACTTCAAAGATGATTCTACGGTAGACGGTTTCTCGACCATCTTTCAGAAAATGTATACCATGTTAGAAGAATTGGATAAAAATTCCGGAGATGCCGTTACCAAAACACAGTTTTTGGGATTCGCCGCCAATATGACATATTATTTCAACAATATGGCAGGAAAATTGGAAACCTTGCAGTCTGACTGCAATCAGGAATTAAAAAATGTGGTGGCACAGATTAACAGCTATGCGGAAGAAATCGCTTCCTTAAACCAACAGATTAATGTTATTGAATTATCCGGTTCCATGGCAAATGAGTTAAGAGACCAGAGAGATTTGTTGGTTGATAAATTATCCGTGCTGATTGACGTATCTACAGAAGAACAACCGGTTTATGATACCAACAATGCAGGGCGAGAGACCGGTGCCACCAGATATGTGGTAAAAATTGCAGGTGGACAGACTTTGGTTGATTCATCATCCTATAATACGTTAGAGTGTCGTGCAAAGGAAAATTATGCAAGCAACAATCAATCGGATGTGGTTGGTCTGTATGATGTCTATTGGAAAGACGGTCGGGACTTTTCGCTGGCAAGTGATCAGATTGGCGGACAATTACGTGGTCTGATTGAAATCAGGGATGGAAATAACGGCGAAAACTTTAATGGAAAAGTGACGGAAATCGGAATGAACGCCGACGGCAATACTACGGTAAAAGTAGATGTCAGTGCCGATTATTTAAAAGATCTTTCCACATGTACATTACCGATTGACGGTGGTGTATTAAGGCTTGGAAGCAAAGAATATTATTTTGACAGTTTTGAAGCAAACTATGCTCTGGATGCTGATGGAAATCCTTATATTGAAAGCTATAATTTCACTATCAGCAAAGAGCCTGAAAAAAACGCAACCCAGCCGGATATCGGCAGAATTGGAAAAGAAGCGACAGTCGGTTACAGTATTGCATATCAGGGCATTCCTTATTATCAGGAACAGTTAAACGAATGGTGCCGTCTATTTGCGGAAGCATTCAATAAGATTGTGACACAGGACGGTGCTGTGGACGGCCATGGAAATACGCCGGATGTGGTCTTTGTGGCAGATGATGCCGTAGATGATAAGCAGCGAACCTTCCTTACTTCCAGACAGCCAATCGCTGCCGGAGATGTGATATCCAGCAAGGATGATTCTTACTATTATCTGACTGCAAAGAATTTTAATGTCAATTCCAAGATGGTTGATGATCCGCAGCTTATGGCTACCCATACCGGTAATGCGGATGAAGCAAGTAAAAGTGATATTGTGGATCAGCTGATTAAATTAAAAACCGATACATCTATTATGAGTTTCCGCGGATGCGCGGCCGAAGATTTTCTGCAGTGTGTTCTGGCTGACGTTGCCTTAAATACACAAAGCGCAACCACAATGCACAGCAGTTATGATAATATTTCCAAAGCCATTGATAATCAGAGACTGTCGGTTTATGGAGTGGATACGGATGAAGAAGCACTCAATCTTGTCCAGTATCAACATGCTTATAATTTGGCATCACAGATGATTTCCGTTTTATCGGAAGTTTATGACCGTTTGATTTTGCAGACGGGAGTATAAAAGTAGAATTCAGATTTTAAAAAAGTGAGCCGATATATGTAGTAACTGATTTTTGTGCGTTTCAAAAGTAGTTTTAGACGATGAGCAAAGCATCGGAGGTATGACAATGCGAGTTACAAATAAAATCATTCAGAATAATTCCGTGACCAATATCAACAACAACAAGGTATTGGAAGATACATTAAATACGCAGTTAGCAACAGGAAAGAAGATTACACGACCCAGTGATGATCCGGTCATTGCCATCCGGTCCCTTCGTCTTAGAACCAGTCTGACGGAGATTAACCAGTATTATAAAAAGAATGTGCCGGATGCGGACAATTGGTTGAAAATTACAGAAAATGCAGTCAGTACGACGATTGATTTGATTACGAATATGTATAGTGATTGTACTTCCGGTTCTGAAGGATTTAAGACCGCTGATGACCGTAGCGCGGTCTTAGGTGATTTAAAAGGCCTTCGCGATGAAATCTTTTCAGCCGGCAATTCGGAATATGCCGGAAGATATGTCTTTACCGGATATCGTACGGGTGTACCGCTGACATTTGACGGAGTAACCAGTGAAAAATATACCATTACGGAACAGTTGGATAAAAACAGTCTACAGGATATCACCTATATTGATACAGACAAATTGGGGGATGTTACTGCAAGCAATGCTTCTACGATAGGTATCAGTGAGCCGGATATTACAAGCAATACCGTACATCGGATGCGGATTTCTTACAACGGATGTGATAATACGGCGCCGACCATTCAATATTATGATGCGTCAGGCAATCAGGTATCTCTTACCGCAACTGTGATTTCTGCAAGCGATACCACACAGGATCCGTATTTATCACAGACACCGGCATCAGGAAGTGGCGTGACATTTATTCCGGAGACTGGAGAACTAATTTTAAGCGATAATGTATATGCAGCACTCCAGGGCGTAAAAGACAATGAAGCGACAGCGGCGAATGAAGGAGAAATCCGGGTTACCTATAATAAGACTAATTTTGACAAAAATGATTTAAGACCGGAACATTATTTCTATTGCGAGGTACCGGCTGCCAATGCTGCCGGAAAAATTGTATACAATGAAGGATTTCTTTCCGGTAAAACCGATGATTTAACAAAACAGGCGATTACCTATGATGTCGGATTCGGACAGGAAATTCAGGTAAACACCAATGCATCTGAAGTTTATACTCACGACATTAAGCGAGATCTGGAAGAAATGATTGCCTGTGTCGAAGATGTCATCAAAATGGAAGATGCGGTTAAAACATTGGAAAGTCAGATAGCTGCTACAACCGATGAAACAGTAAAAAAACAACTTCAGAGTGTATTAGATGCTGCCAATAAAGCAAAGACTTATTTAGAAGATAAAATGCAGAAAAGCTTTGAAGCCGGCATATCCAAGACACAGGGATATCTGGATAGAGCCAATACCGCGATGACAACCATCGGTAACCGGTCAGCTCGTGTGGAACTGGTTGGTAACAGACTTTCATCCCAGCAGAGCAGTTTTGAGGAATTGACATCCGATAATGATGATGTGGATATCACAGAAACGGCAGTAAAGCTCAGCAGTGTAGAAATGACCTATGAAGCGGCGCTGATGGCTACCGGCAAGATTAGTCAGACGACATTGTTGAATTACATTTAATAATTGTACATAATAAATTGAAACAAACAGACAAATACGAAGGAAATAGAGGAGGTTATAAACATGCAGGTAGAATCAAGACTTTTTGGATTGATTGATATTGAAGAAAGTAAAGTCATTCATTTTGTAAACGGTCTGGTAGGATTTCCCCACATGACCGATTTTGCCTTAATTCATGATGCGGACGGAGAAAGTGGAAAAGGTGTGCAGTGGTTACAATCCATGCAGGAAGGCAATTTCGCCATGCCGGTATTAAATCCGTTACAGGTTTTGGATGCATATAATCCCACTGTGGAAGATGAACTGCTCGCTCCCCTTGGTGAAATGCAGGACGATGATATGCTGGTTTTTGTTACCGTCACAGTTCCTAGTGATGTGACAAAGATGACAGTAAACTTAAAAGGACCGATTATTATTAACGTAAATAACTGCAAGGCATGTCAGGTAATTGCAGAGGGAGAAAACTGTGAAGTGAAATTCCCAATCTATGACATCCTTAAGAGCAGAAAGGGAGGTGAATAAGATGTTAGCATTATCCAGAAAAAAAGGCGAAGCCTTAGTTATCAACAATAACATCGAGGTCACCGTTTTGGAAATCAAAGGTGATCAGGTAAAACTTGGAATCAGTGCTCCAAAGGAAGTGCCGATTTACCGTAAAGAAGTATATGTTCAGATTCAGGAAGCAAATAAAGCCGCAACAGAAGTAAGCGGACTGGATGCTTTAAAGGGATTGTTTTAAGACAGATATTACAGAAACACAGAGCCACTCAATTTGGGTGGCTCTGCTTGCAATTACATCATAGATTCAAAGGCAGGAATGCTATCAACGCTTATGGCTACTTTGTGCCATTTTTTTAATTCTTCCATATCTGTGGAAG
>JAEDFR010000175.1 GCA_016297945.1 Lachnospiraceae bacterium
AGCACAAAGTGCGTAGCAATCCGTTGGTATCATGGGGCAAAATACCTTTTGACCCTAACATCATAATAATCATATTAGGGCGAAAAATGTAAAAAAATGTATCAATATGCCGATGGCGACGAATAAAAGAAAAATTCAATGCCATACTAAAGACAAGGAGAAACAAGCATGCATTATGATGTGGCAGTCATTGGAACCGGACCGGCAGGTTTGTCTGCCGCCATTACTTTAAAAATCCGCAACAAAGAGATTCTGCTATTGGGAAATGCGGGACTCAGTGCTAAAATAAGCAAAGCTCATCTGATCCGGAATTATCCCGGGTTACCTGATATATCTGGAGAAGAACTTGCAAAAAATCTAAAGGATCATATTGACAGTCTGGGAATTCAAATCACAGAGGAAGCGGTTTCTACTGTTTATGCTATGGGTGAGATGTTTTCGATACAGACGAAAAGCAATCACATATATGAAGCAAAAAGTGTGATTTTAGCGACCGGTGTCAGCTTTGAAAAGCCCTATCCCGGTGAGGAGGAATTTTTGGGAAGAGGTGTCAGTTATTGTGCAACCTGCGATGCGCTGCTTTATCGGGACAAGACGGTAGCCATTATCGGAACCTCAAAAAAAGAAGAAGCGGAAGCCGAGTTTATGGCAGAAATTGCAAAAAAAGTCTATTATATCCCCTTGTATCCGGAGAAAGTATCCTTTGATAAAGACATCATTGTGCGAAAAGAAAATCCGGTTTCCATTTTGGGCTCCATAAAGGTAGACAAGCTCGTTTTTGAAAATGATGAATTACCCGTGGACGGAGTTTTTATTTTACGTGACAGTGTATTTCCCCAGAGTCTTGTTCCGGGATTAACCGTGGAGGGGAATCATATTTTAGTCAATCGCAATATGGAGACGAATCTAAAAGGATGTTTTGCATGCGGAGATTGTACGGGAATTCCCTATCAATATATAAAGGCCGCCGGTGAGGGAAATGTGGCTGCCTTGTCTGCGGTATCTTACTTGAATGAGATCAAATGATTAAAAAGCCAAACAAAAAGGAGAAAAAAATATGGTAAAGAAAATTACAGAAAACGAATTCAAACAGGAGACAGAAAACGGAATTGCAGTTGTGGATTTTTCAGCACAGTGGTGTGGTCCCTGTCATATGATGGAACCTGTATTGGAACAGATTTCCGAAGAATTGGAAGGAAAAATGAAATTTTTCAACGTGGATATCGATGAAAATATGGAGTTGGCACAGGAATATATGATTACAAATATTCCCGCACTTTTGGTTTTAAAAGACGGTAAACGTGAAGGTATGCTTGTAGGATTTAAACCAAAAGAAGTCTTGATGAGTGAGTTGAAAAATTTTTTATAATGCAAATCTGAAAACAGAGGACAATTTTTCGTTTGTATACTGAAAAGAGATATAATAACTGGTTTGGACAGAATGATTATTGACTATTATTATGATTTATCGAATTAATTGCGGGGAAAGCCCTCTTTATAATTATTTCATTTTTTTGAAATAAAGGAATGTGATATAATCATTCTGTATCTACAAATCATGAGAAATTTAGTGCTAAAGATTTTTTGTGGTTTGCCCTGTCGAAAAATGACAAGGTAGAGCGTATCTTGTGTAATAATTCTTTTAGTGCTATTTGCTTTACCGCATAGGACGGTAGAATGGAGATTCATATGAAAAAGAAAGAAAAAGTGATAGATGTCGGACCCAATCCCGGCACCGGTAAAAGAATCGCAAGAATTTTTGTGGGATTTTTTGTAGGATTTTTCGTTTTGGTTGCAGTCTTTTCTTCTTTTTATACGGTAGGAGAGACAGAATCGGTTGTTATCACAACTTTTGGAAAGGCGACTTTAGTAGATGAAAAAGGACTGCATTTCAAGATTCCTTTTGTACAGAAAGCGACCAAGGTTGATACCACGGTGCGTGGCATTCAAATCGGCTACGGAGAAGATTCCGATGGCAATACATACAGTGTTGAACATGAATCCATTATGATTACGTCGGATTATAATTTTATTGATTGTGATTTTTATATTTCTTATCAGGTTACCGACCCGATCAAATATTTATATAATTCCGACCAACCGGACTTTATTGTAAAAAATATCGCGATGTCAAGCATTCGCTCCACGGTATCTGCTTTTTCGGTTGACAATGCCATTACAACCGGTAAGGCGCAGATTCAGAGCAATGTAAAGACAATGATTATTTCCGAACTGGAAGATCAGGATATCGGAATTACACTGGTAGATGCAAGTATTCAGGATGTTGAGCCTCCGACAGATGCTGTTATTGAAGCCTTTACGGCGGTAGAAACGGCAAAGCAGGGAAAAGAATCTGCAATCAACGAGGCAAATGCATACCGCAATGCCAAGCTTCCGGCAGCAGAGGCAGAAGCAGATAAAATCGTTCAGGATGCAGAGGCTGAAAAGACGGCCCGCATCAACGAGGCAACCGGTCAGGCGGCCCGTTTCAATAAAGAGTATAACGAATATGTCAATTATCCGCTGATTACCAAGCAGAGGATGTTTTTAGAAACCATGTCCGATGTTCTTCCCTCTCTTCAGGTTATTATTGATCAGGGAAACGGTGAGGTCATGAAGTATTATCCGATTACCGAATTAAACAAAGCAGCCGGAGTGGAGACGTCAAAAGCGGCAAAAAGTGCTTCAAGTACGACAGACACAACCGGACAGGATATACAATAGGAGGTGCCGGATATGAAAAAAGCATGGAAAATACTTGTTTTTATAGTTGTTGTTGTAGCATTAGTGGTCGTATCGGGAAGTTTTTATACCACTATGGAAAATGAATATTCCGTTGTAAAACAGTTTGGCAAAATCGTTCAGACCAATGATACGGCAGGGCTGCGTATGAAAATGCCGTTTGTTCAGACGGTAAACTATGTGCCGAAGGCGGTCCAGATTTATGATCTTCCGGCGTCAGAGGTTATTACCAGTGATAAAAAGACTATGATTGTGGATGCTTATGTTTTGTGGAAGGTAACAGATGCAAAGGCATATACACAGACATTGAATGCGAGTGCATCCACTGCACAGGGACGTATTGATGTTATTGTGTATAATGCAATCAAAACTACCATTTCATCCATGTCCCAGGAAGAACTGATTGCCAGCCGTGATACAGCAGTTAAAATTGTAAACACGACAGATGAGACAGAGGATATTGAAATCAATGATATCGAGTCGCAGGAACTGGATGAAGAAGGGAATGTGATTGAAGATAACGAAAAAGAAGAAGTTGAGATTATTGTTATTTCCGATCGTTTAGAGCAGTGCATCGGTAATCAGTGCGACCAATATGGTATCGAGCTTTCCGATGTAAAAATCAAAGTTTTAGATCTGCCTGATGAAAATAAAGAAGCTGTTTATAACCGTATGATTACGGAAAGAAATAATATCGCAGCAGCCTACAAGGCACAGGGTGAAGCCGAAGCCCAGATTATCCGTAACACAACGGATAAAGAAGTTTCGGTCATGCTTTCCGAAGCGCAGGCAAAGGCTGATGCTACGGTTGCGGAAGGTGAAGCAGAATATATGCGAATCCTGTCCGAGGCTTACAACGATGAGGAAAAAGCAGACTTTTATTTATTCAGTCTGCAGTTAGATACCATAAAAGAATCCGTAACAAACGGAAATACAACCATCTTCTTAGATAAAGACAGCCCTGTAGCTCAGATTTTTAGCGGGGTGCAGTAAAAACTCTCATTCATACAGTTGTGCGGCTAAGAATTTTTATATATCCTATCACAGACGCGTTCTCACTTGGATGACAACGTAGCAGTACTAAATTC
>JAEDFR010000176.1 GCA_016297945.1 Lachnospiraceae bacterium
TTATACGTACGGAGAAAACAATCCGTTAGGATATGCGGATCCAAGTGGTCACTCGATTCTTTCCAAGATAAAGAATACTGCGACAAGTATAAAAAATTCTATCAGCAATGCGGTAACCAGTGTAAAAAATGCGGTAAAGAATGCAGCAACAGCAGTAAAGAATTTTGTGTCGGATAGATATAACAGCATAAAAAGTGTGAGGCAGACGATTTTCAATGCAGAATCACCGGTTCATACGGCAAGATATGCAGGGGAAACCAACAGCCAGTATCAAAACCGTGTGGCACAGGAAAAAGCAAGGAAATCAAGTGCAAAGGCAGATATTATCAGTGCTCCACTGAATCTGTATGAAAGCACAAAGGGGTGGCTTAACAGGGCCGTGGAAAACTATGTGTCCGCAGTTGATTCTTCTATATTCGGATCGGCGGTCTATACTGCATCAAATGCAATATGTGAAGTAGAAAGAGCTACCTGTAAGGGCTTCCAGTACTGCTTTAATTATGTACAGGAAAAGATACCGGATAAGGATCTGTCACGCATACTCAAAGGTGTGGGTCTGATTGCACTTGGAAGTGGAAAGGTAGCCGGAGCTGTGGGGCTTGCCGTTATCAGTGCACCGTTTTGCGCTGTCGGAATTGGAGTAGGCGGAGAAATAGCAGCCGGAATTGTTGCTGCATCCGGAGGCGGTGACATTGCACAAGGCATATATGAAATTGCGTATGGCTGGAATGGGGACAGTGAAAGCACGAGTTTCAATCTGGTACGTGATACCCTGTATTCCGGAAACGAAACGGCATACCATGTCAGCACGGGAACAGCGGCAGCCTGCGGACAAGTAGGACAGGGAATAGCAGCGATGGAAGCAGCCAAAAAGGCAGCGGAGAAAGAACTTGCAGAACAAATGGCAAAAGAAGCGGCAAAGGAAAGCAAGGAAGTCGTAGAAGAGGTCGTTAAAAAGAATGCTGATGATGTCATAGAGGAAGCAGTTGGGCAAAATGCTGATGACATATTGGAAGAGACAGAAAAATTATATGATGATATATTTGATCAATACTATAAGGAACAGTTCGATCCAATAGGAGAGAAAGCAATAGCTCAACCGGATAGTGTGGGATATAAGAGTGGTACAGAGACAGACTTATTCTTACCAGATGAATTCTATAATAAGAATTTGCCAAATCAAGTAGCACCAGGAACCAAGTATTTACCGAAGTATGATGAACTTGGCAATGTTAAACAGATAAAAATGTATGATGACTATGGACGAGAAATTGGTTGGGTAGATTATACTAATCATGGGTATGGAGACATAAACTCTCCTCATTATCATACTACTCCACATTGGCATGAAAAAATATATAATGCGCAGTATCCAGATGGAATAAAAATAAACCATAGAACAGATGTTAATACACCCTTGGGAGATAAGTGATGAAAGAAATTATATATGAAGATTGTAATAATAATATTCAATTTATTAAGGAGATGTTTCTCAAGATTGGCTTAATGGTTAAAGAAGAGTTGATGTGGAATATTTCGAATTTTGATTCAGTTCCGGTCAATTCAGAAGATTATAGTGGTGTTGGAAGAACTGTTAATGACAGTAGGCAGAGAGTTTATCTATTTCAACAAAGAATTTTGAATGAACATACTGTAGTAATCGGACATAAAGAATTATTAAATCTGTTTGGTGATATTAGAACGATATATGAAGCTGTATTTGTTGCTACAATAGATGGTTGCCAAAGTGAAATCTCAATTTTTGATGGAGATATTATAAGCATACAAGGCAATATCGAAGATTTTTTATAGTCGCAAATTTGTTTTTTTAGACCAGCTATGCGTAATGCGTGGCTGGAGCAAAGAATAAATTTTATAATAAGATTATAGCCTGAATTATTCATGAGCGGATAAAAATGCTCATGCTTTGCTATTACCGTTAACTTTGTTTCAAAAAATGACTTATATTCAGACAACATTAAGTTTTTAGGGCATAGTTTCCCTGGCACCGAATAAAAATCACTTTGAAACTGTCAAGGTACTGTAAATTTGTTATTCCAACTGCTTGAGGCCAAAGATGTTTTTCATGGTTTCGTAGAATTCATCTTTATATGGACAATAACTACACAGTTTGAATGTGATATATCTTGCTGAATGTACCTGCTTTGCAGCTATCTTCAGCAGTTTTAAGCGAATGGTATCCACCTGAAGTTTTTGAAAACTTTTCGGCAATACCAATCGTCTAAACCAATTGAATAAGTTGTATGCAAGCATACTGATTTGAAGTTTGTTCGCATTTACTATCATGCTATGGCTGCTCATGGAATCCATGTTGAATCCGTATTTTGATTCACGGATAAAATTTTCCATTTGTCCTCGTTTGCAATAAAAGCGAATTAAGTCTTCTGGTGAACCTTCCATATTTGTTACGATAAATGTATATAAGAAGGTCATTTGATTGACTGGCTTTTCGATTTTACAAACAATGCGTCTTGGATATAGCCAACTATCTGCTTTGTAAAGAAACTCGCCATAGCTGACAGCATAATCTACTTGATTGTGTTTGGTTTTTTCAAACAGTTCATCTTCTATAACAGATGCTGCTTTCCGAAGACGACCACTTTCTTTCATGCGAATAACATAGGAGGTTCCGTTTGATTCTAATTTTTCATAAATAAGAACATCGGCAAAACCACTATCTCCACGAAGGAAAAGAGGTATATCCGGATAATCCTGTTGGAACTCATCTAAGAGTGGTTCCAGAAAGCTTGTTGCATCTTTTGAGGTATAACTGCTTCCCGGACGAAGCTTTGCCCGAAGTAAATCGCCGGTTAACCCATCATAGGCAAGCAAAGGATGATAACCATAATCACTGTAGTGTGTGTTATAGGAATTACCTTCCTGCGAACCATAGGTTGGAAAAAGCGAAGAATCAATATCAATTAATAGATGTTTCGGTTTCTTTAAGGAATACACTTTCTGTCGGAGTTTTTGTGCTATGAGATCAAACTGATATAAACAGATTTCATCACAGCGATTGGTAAAACCAGACATAGTAGGCTGAGACGCAAGCGATTTCTTATCAAGGATGGTAGTAAAAATAGGATCCGAAATTAATTCATCGGAATCATCATCTTGAAAGTAACCAGCAATTAGCTGATAAATTTTTTGCATCGCATTTTTGCTGTCAGTATGCTTACGAACTTTATTGTCATTGGTGGAGAAATCTTGCTTTAATATATTTTCTAAACCTAGTTTCTGTGCAAACTCATGAATCAAGAGCATGCCGGAATCCGAAGAAAGATTACCACCAGTAAAATTAATTTTAATTTGTCTGTTGCTATTAAGTGATAAGGTGTTTAAAATATCCATAAAGAGCTCCTTTGTTGGTTTTTGAGTTTGGACACCTTAATTTTACCACAAATGGATGCTCTTTTTTATTCACTTGATAAGTGAAATGTAATATTCAGTTAAAATAAAGTAACTATACGACTTTTAGCCACAATCACGACGAAGTCGTGAATAATTCAGGTTATAGTAATTTTATTTTTGCTTTATTGACTCTCTCAAAATGTCCATGTTACAATGGCTCTCACCAGGGGGTATAAGGGGGATGAAAAGTTCTCGTAATACCTAAACAAAAACACAGAATCGGGAATGTTTTATTGGCGACAACCGCCATGGAACATTCTCGATTTTTTGATACACGGCAATTCCGATAAAACTGTCCCGAAGCATAACATATTCCTGAACAGCAGAGAAAGTTATGCCATGGCGTACTTATGGAAGCCGCAGGCTTTTTACCGGTATCCACACCGGTAAAACA
>JAEDFR010000177.1 GCA_016297945.1 Lachnospiraceae bacterium
AAAAACGCAATTCCAAAAATATGAAACCTTATTGCTGAAAATTCCTGTATATTCTTTCGATTTTGGAAATAGGTATAGGTAATAAATACAATTAGCGTGATATTCCCTAAAAGAAGCGCAATTTGTGATCCCATCAACAGATCAT
Organism: Lachnospiraceae bacterium; assembly: GCA_016297945.1. Lineage (GTDB taxonomy): Bacteria > Bacillota > Clostridia > Lachnospirales > Lachnospiraceae > UBA2882. The sequence goes on from JAEDFR010000177.1 coordinate 146, forward strand.
GTAAATCATGCTTGCCAATAAACTGTGCAAATATGCAAACAAAAATATTATGGGCAGAATTGTTTTAGGGGCTGTGAAGGAATAGCCGATTTATACATTTTACTGACTTTGTGTGGCTTCCTGCCAACGTTTACATTACAGTCGGTGGCGATGAAAATGACCAGATAAAAAACAATGCCGTGTTCAAACCTTCCATAAAAAATACGCTTTTACAATTTTATTCTGTTGATAATTAATTTTCTTATATCTTTTCCAATATTCTAAGTGCCTCATTCGTCTTCCAGCAGATGAGGCACTTCCTTTTCTTCTTTCTTTGAAGTAAAAAATCCTCGTTCCATCCACCAACCCCAAATTCCTGCAGCCAGTGCAACAACACATAATACTCCTACAAAAATATTCTCACCCATTTTTTGCTCTGCAATTGAATCATCTGTTTTTGTGATAATCCATTGCATTTCGTCTGCTCCCTTCTTAATAACTTTCATATCATCATCGTAGCAGATAGGGCAGGCACTTCCTATTTATATTCCGTTAAGATTTTGCCTTATGTTGTTTATTTTTTGTATATACCTTCAAGATAATCTCAGAAAACATTGCATTTCATACCAATAAAGGACAGACGACTAACAAAAAGGTATCCCCCTTTTGCAAATATCCATGCATTCATCTGCCTTTGACTTTCCGCAGCAATTGTATCAAATACAATACTTGATTTTCCGGAGCCGGAGACACCTGTAAATACAACGATCTTATTCTTTGGAATATCCAAAGATATATTTTTCAAATTATTTTGTTTTAATCCTCTGATTTTAATTGCTTCCATTTGTTCCTCTTCTCCTTTTTGGGATTTTTTCGTTCCTCTTTGTTTTTCTTTTCCGATTTTGCTTTCCCATCTTTTACAATTTATCTTTCCCAAAATCTCGTTCCTCTGTTCTTTCTGATTATTCTACTCCTATTTTTCCCTATATCATTATAGACACTTCCCCACGGGGGAGAGTCAAGAAAAATTTTAAAAAAGATGGACTCTAATGCAACGTGATTCGGCATTCTATTTTATTTTTTCTCTCTTCATTTCATAGAATTGTATACACAATTTTTACTGGACAAAATCTGTATAAAATTTTATAATTAGAGTAATTCTAAAAAAGGAAGTGATATGTTGATGACCCAATATGCAAAAATGATTTTGGAACTCATAAATCAGTCCGACGGACATCTAACGGCAGAACAACTTTTTTTAGAACTGAAAAAAAAGGCACCTAAAGTTGTTCAGGCAACGGTATATAATAATCTGAATACCTTGTGTCAGGAAGGTCTGATACGGAAAATGTCTATCGAAGGTTCGCCCGACCGTTATGACGAGATACAAAAGCATGACCATTTGGTATGCTACAGATGTGGTTCTATATCCGACCGTTCATTTGATGATCTGACAAGCGCGTTAGAGAAACAACTTGGCGAAAAAATAGTTTCTTATGATTTAAAAGTATGCTATCTCTGTCCCAAATGCAGAGAAAAAGATAAAGGAGGTATTATTTAATGGTTTACAAATGTAGTATCTGCGGTTACGTATATGATGAGGAAAAAGAAGGTAAACCTTTTTCCGAATTAACGGAATGCCCTGTCTGCAAACAGCCACCGGAAAGATTTCAGGAAGTGGAAACCGAAAAAAAGACTGACATCCCGTCTGAAGCAGAAAAGAAACCTGCTTCCATCAATGCGGAAGGTCTGGATTTAAGTTATCCGGCGCAAACCCGTAAAACAGACAGCAATTACCGTTATATGAAGGAAATTCATGAAATGGCGGTCACCGGCAAATCATCCATCGAGGCAATGGGTACGCAAATGAAAATGCCCAACTGGGATGATGTGCTTGTGTTGGGAGCTCAGCTTAATCCAATGCCTTTGGATGAACATGACGATGTTTCACTTAGGACGGTAATCGGAAAACATGCCAAAAAACCGATGGTTTTGGATATGCCGGTTTATATTTCACATATGTCTTTTGGTGCTCTTTCCAAAGAAACCAAAATTGCAATGGCAAAAGGCAGTGCGGCAGCGGGAACTGCCATGTGCAGCGGCGAAGGCGGTATCCTTCCCGAAGAAAAAGAAGCAGCTTATAAGTATATTTTTGAATATGTACCGAATAAGTATAGTGTAACCGATGAAAATCTCAAAACTTCTGATGCGATTGAAATAAAAATCGGTCAGGGTACAAAACCAGGTATGGGCGGTCATCTTCCGGGCGGAAAGGTCACACCTGAAATTGCAAAAATACGAAACAAACCACTTGGTCAGGATGTTATCAGTCCTTCCAAGTTCCCTGAAATCAACAATGCAGACGATTTACGAAATCTGGTCAGTGAGCTTCGCACACGAAGCGAAGGAAGACCAATCGGTATCAAGATTGCGGCAGGACGCATAGAAAGAGATTTGGAATATTGTGTCTATGCAAAGCCTGATTTCATTACCATCGATGGACGCGGCGGTGCCACCGGTGCATCTCCTGCCATCATTCGGGATTCTACCAGTGTTCCGACCATATATGCACTCTATCGTGCCAGAAAATATCTCGATTCCATTGGCTCAGATATTGATTTGGTCATCACAGGCGGTCTCCGAGTTTCTTCTGATTTTGCAAAAGCGATTGCAATGGGAGCAGATGCTGTTGCGATTGCTTCCGCAGCCATGGTGGCTGCTGCCTGCCAGCAATACCGCATTTGCGGCACCGGAATGTGTCCGGTCGGTGTGGCTACGCAGGATGAAAAATTGCGCGAAAGATTGCATATCGATACTGCGGCAAAACGAATTGAAAATTATCTGAAATGCTCAGCAGAAGAATTAAGAACATTTGCAAGAATTACGGGCAATAAAGATATTCATGGATTATCTGTGGATGATCTTTGTACAATCAGTGAAGAAATATCCGAACATACAAATATTGCACATGCAGGCGGAGCACCCATAACAGCCCCTGCTACATACAAAACAGAATCCGGAAATCTTTCCGGCAAAATAAAGCAAAGTACACCATTGTCTAATATAAAGGAGGAAACAACTATGAGTACAACAAAATATGCAGGAACACAGACCGAGAAGAATTTGGAAGCAGCTTTTGCAGGCGAATCACAGGCCAGAAACAAATATACCTATTTTGCTTCTGTTGCAAAAAAAGAAGGCTATGAACAGATCGCCGCTTTATTTTTAAAGACAGCTGATAATGAAAAAGAACATGCAAAGATGTGGTTTAAAGAATTAAACGGAATCGGCGATACAAAAGCTAATCTTTTAGCAGCAGCAGACGGTGAAAACTATGAATGGACAGATATGTATGAGACTTTTGCCAAGACAGCTGAAGAAGAAGGTTTTCCCGAACTCGCAGCAAAATTCCGACTTGTAGGAGAAATCGAAAAACACCACGAAGAAAGATACCGCGCTTTACTCAAAAATGTAGAAATGGCTGCTGTTTTTGAAAAGAGCGAAGTAAAAGTCTGGGAATGCCGCAACTGCGGACATATCATTGTCGGCACAAAAGCACCCGAAATCTGCCCTACCTGTAATCATCCGCAGAGTTATTTCGAAGTGCATGAAGAGAATTACTAATTTGATCATCCAAAGGATGGATGTCAGCTTTTCTGATTGTAGATATTGATATGATGTTGGGAGGCAAA
>JAEDFR010000178.1 GCA_016297945.1 Lachnospiraceae bacterium
AACAGTCTCATCTTTTCCTTCCCGAATATCATTAACAACGCACGTACGAATATGATTGCCAAGCAGCTCCCTGGAAAATCCATTCAATGCCGCTGTTACAGCTGCCACCTGAATGAGAATGTCTGTACAGTAAACATCCTTCTCTACCATCCCTTTAATCCCACGAATCTGACCTTCAATGCGATTCAGACGATGTATCAGGCTTTTATATTCCTTTTCCGAACGTTCTTTCGTCTTATGACAACAACATTCTTTCCCATTTTCCACAATCAGATACCTCCTGTTTCTTTTATACCCCCATGGGGTATATTGTTATGATATACCCTATGGGGGTATTTGTCAATATGCTCTAAACAAAAAAGCCAGGATGACTCATTTACAAGTCACTCTGGCTTCCCTTTTACTGATTTCCAGCAGCTAATAATTCTCGTTTCAATCCGATTCTATTCGTTTTAAAATGGAAAAATGGACGTTCATTAAGCTGAATAATTTCAACAGGATATTCAAAAGTTTCAAGAACAGACATAACTGATTCCCGGATATCCTCTACAGTGTATCCCTCCTTCAAAACCACATACATGTACGGAAGATAAAACCCTTCATTTTGTTCATCCGGCACTACAACAAAGAACTCATCCTCAATACCTTCGATATTCGCATCAACAACTTTATTTTCCATCACTAAATCGATAAGTTGTCCGCCGCCAAAACGTGCCAAATTACCGCGGGTAAGAACAAATACAATGCCTTCTTCATTCATATAACCAATATCTCCTGTATGAAGCCATACTTGTCCGTCTGCATGCTTCTGAAGAGTTTTTTCTGTGGCTTCTTTATTGTCATAGCTTAACATATTTCCCGGTCCCGCTTTACATATTTCTCCCAATTCATTATATGAAAGTTCTTCCTGAGTTCCTGGCTTAAATACGCTTATGACCGTCAAAGGCATCGGAATACCGATATTACCATTACCCATAGGATAAGAAAAGCAAGGAAGTGTACAGTTGGAACCTGCTTCACTCTGTCCGTAACCGGATGAAAATATCGCTTTACAATTATGGTCATTGAGAAACTTCTGAGCACGGCGAATCTGACCATTATTGAATGCCTCACATCCGGCACCTGCCACAAGCAAATGGGACATATCATAATCTTTCGGAATACGTTTGCTGCGCATAAGTATCTCAATAAACATAGGAATGAGCGGCCAGCAGTTTGGTTTATATCGCATCATCTCCAGATCCAGATCAAACACATCACAGAAAGGATCCAGTATTAAAATTTTATTTGATGTGAGCGGAGATAAAATCATGGATACAACTACCGCTACCAGACATGGCGGAAGATTCGTCAAAAGCCACTTCGGACGAAACTCACCGGATGATCCATAGAAAGACATCTGGTGAATAATTCCAATCATTGTATGAGCAGAATGGACAACTTGTTTAGAAGGCCCTGTAGAACCGCTTGTATACGCACGGAAAAGCGGACGATTTATATCTTTCATTGCTTCGACTTCATCACTGTAATTCATACCTTTGGCAATAAACTCATCCCATAATAAAATTCCTTCTCCATCGGCAATATCCTCTGTATAATGTCCATCAATATAATTTAAAATATGTTCCGGCATCTTAGATTTGTCCGCCATACGATAAGGTGAAAGAATAACAAAACGTTCTACTCCTGCTTTTTTGTACGCTTTCTGCTCCGTTTTTGTAAGATAATCATGTGCAAAAATAACTTTTGCACCAGATATCTTTACTGCCTCCGCATTCTCACCAATTGTATTATCACGACAAAGCAGTGACGCACCAATTTGTTCTGCTGCAATTAACAAAAAAATAAACTCCGGAACAGAACGGAAAAAGACCGGAATCTGATCACCACATCTAAATCCAATGGCTCTTAAAGCTTTTGCGGTCAATGCAGATTGCTTAAAAACCGTTTCCCAGCAAATATCTGTACCATAATAATGTATTGCTGTTTTATCCGTTCCAGGGCAATTTGCCTTTAAATATTCCTGTAATGAATATTCCGGAATACGAAGCTGATGCACCATATCCGGGTAAAACTTCATCCAGGGACGATCAATACTTGGTTTTCCTGTCAAAACACTATCCTTCATAAATCTTTCTCTCCTCTTCATCTTCCTTTGTTATTTGCAGTCTATCATAACTATTTTTGAATAGCACGCGAGTGAAAAGGACAAAAAGTGAAAAAAAGGATTCACGAAATATCTTTTGATTTATGAAGAAGATCTACCATCCGAAGCACATGCTCTAACGTATCTTGAATCACAGTTTTATCTTTAATGACAATATCCTGACCATAATCCCAAATTTCAGCATAAAATTTATTGAATAACTTTTTGACAGCATCTGCATTGAGAACCATGACATTGTTATTGAGACTTTGTGCGCCAAGACGCATATAACTGATGTTATCCGCCAAAAACAGACACGGTGTTGCACTATACTGAAAGTCTGTCACAAACCTTCCACGTATCATCTTTATAGAAAGATTTTTTTGTTCATCTATAAGAGAAGCGACATACCGAAGGCAACGGCATCTTTGATCTGTAGTAAGATTTACTTTATAATTAAAAAAGTCCATTTCTCCCGAAACAGAAAACTCTGTAAATGCAGATTCATAAATCATAATTTTTATCTGGGATTCATGAAAAACTGTCTGTGTCAGGCGATGCACATTCCAAACCAAGTCCATATCTATGTCTGCCTGACCGGAAGATGTCACTTGATTTAAAATCTCTTCAAACAAATCATCCGGCAGAAAATGTTCTGTCAGACGCCCGATTAAAAAACGTATATTTTTGGAAAGCATTAACTGAACATAATCATACTTGGTCAGCATTTCTCTCATCGTCGTCTTCCTGAATAAAAGCATTTCTCTACGGCATAAAGCCCCAATCTTCTCATACATGATTTCACAAAATTTTTCTTCCTCACTCATCGTTACAGATAAACAAGAGTTTGTGCCAAGAAGCATTCCTGAAATGCAATAGGCATTTTTTACTGCAAAAATAAGCTTTCCATAAGACTGAGGACATTCATATACGTTAAAATCAATATTTGTGTTCACTGAAAACATATTTATGATAAAAATTGAATCATAAATAGAATCCCTTTTTCCAATCTCAAGATTCATCATTAACGAATAGTGCACCTCTGAAAGCTCACGATTTAGAGGCATATGATAATTTTTGGCCTGGGTTATCAGAAAGCGATATTCCTTCTCCATGGACAGAATATCCATAGCCGCCACAACATGAAGGGATTTGACGTTTCTCAATGCAGGATGATGCATCTTTTCCGCAAACTGAGGAAGCGTAAGTGATGCAAAATGTAAAGTTTTTGGTGCAATGTCTGTACCAATACTCTTTTTTAACCCCTTCACATAACAATACTCTTCCTCCAAATGATCAAAAATAGCCCTCTCGAGATCTTCCGTTTCTTCAACCTGATAATCGTTGATAAGACGATCTCTTGCCAGATTGGACAAGTTTTCCACAATACATTGGCTTATTCCATGCAAAACTTTTTTCGAGCTCTTTTCTGCCGGAAGCATTCTTCCGCTGACCCATTTACTTATATAAGACACATCATACTGCAGTTCAGATGCTAACGTATAATTTTTAACATCCGCAATTATCATAAGCTGTTCAAGTAAATTGCTGAATCTGTTCTTATCTTCCATTTTTACTCCCCTTTATATAGAATACCGCTGCCATATTGACAGCGGTATACCTATCTTAGTTAAATTTATAAATCTTCTGCGCTATATGATAA
>JAEDFR010000179.1 GCA_016297945.1 Lachnospiraceae bacterium
GCAAAACGAGTGCTAATTTTGTGTTGAAATTCTTTTGGCAAGGGTGTACACTTCTAAATGTCGGGTGCAACAGGCACTTGTATTAAGAAAGGAAAGTGATTTTTTATGGCAAACAAACATGGTAATTTATCAATCGACAGCGATAACATATTTCCTGTGATTAAGAAGTGGTTATATTCCGATCACGATATTTTTTACAGAGAATTGGTTTCCAATGGCTGTGATGCTATTACAAAATTAAAGAAGCTGGATATGATGGGAGAATACGAACTTCCGGCTGATTATAAACCGATGATTAAGGTAGAAGTAAGTCCTGAGAATAAGACAATTACCATTACGGATAATGGTCTTGGAATGACTGCGGATGAAGTAGAAGAGTATATTAACCAGATTGCTTTTTCCGGTGCAACGGATTTTATTTCAAAGTATAAAGATAAAACAAATGAAGATCAGATTATCGGACACTTTGGTTTGGGCTTTTATTCTGCATTTATGGTTGCAGATACAGTTGATATTGATACGCTGTCTTATCAGACAGGAGCAACACCGGTTCACTGGGAATGTGATGGTGGTACAGAGTTTGATATGACTGACGGTGACATGCAGGAGGTTGGTACAAAGATTACCTTGCATATTAATGAAGACTGCCTCAAGTTCTGTAATGAATACGAAGCAAAAGAAGTTATCAAAAAATACTGTGCATTCATGCCTTATGAAATTTATGTTGGAAAATACCAGACAACCGATACGGAAGTCGTAAAAGAAGAGGAAGTTCTTCCGACGGATGAAGTGGTAGAAAAAATTGAACCCAAGGAAGAGGATAAAAAGGATGCTGACGGCAATCCCAAAGAGCTTGAACAAAAGGTTCGTATTAAAAAACGTCCCGAGTTGGTAAATGATACACATCCTCTTTGGACAAAAAATGCAAAGGATTGTACCAGAGAAGATTATCTGGAATTTTACCGCAAAGTGTTCCACGATTATAAAGAGCCTTTATTCTGGATACATCTGAATATGGATTATCCTTTCAATTTAAAGGGAATTCTCTATTTCCCGAAAATCAATATGGAATATGAATCCATTGAAGGAAAAATCAAATTATACAATAATCAGGTATTTATTGCCGATAACATCAAAGAAGTTATCCCAGAATATCTGATGTTATTAAAGGGTGTCATCGATTGCCCCGATCTTCCTTTGAATGTATCCCGTTCGGCATTGCAGAATGATGGATTTGTAACCAAGATATCCGAATTTATCAGTAAGAAAATCGCAGATAAACTGTCCGGTATGTGCAAGACGGACAAAGAAGAATATGAAAAATGCTGGGATGACATTGCTCCGTTCATCAAGTTCGGCTGCTTAAAAGATGATAAGTTCTGTGAAAAGATGACAGATTATATTCTGTTTAAAAACTTAGATGGCAATTATATGACTCTTCCCGAATGTCTGGAAGTGAAACCGATTGATCCTGATAATGATGAAAATGCTGTGGATGAAAACGGTGAAAAAGTTGAAGCCGAAGTTGTAGATGAAAATGATGACGATGCTTCAGAAGAAACAGAAGAAGCAAAAGAAAAAGTCATCTACTATGTGACAGATGAAAAACAGCAAAGTCAGTATATTAATATGTTTAAGCAGGCTAAGATGGATGCGGTATATCTGACTGAGCGTATTGATCAGCCGTTTGTTCAACAGCTTGAAAGTAAAAATGAAGGCATTAAATTCAGCCGTATTGATGCGGATTTAACCGATGTATTTAAAACAAAGACTTCAAAAAAGGCGCAGGAAGAATATGATGCCAAAGCCGAATCCATTTCCAAGAAAATGAAGAAGGCCTTAAAGAAAGACAAACTGACCGTTAAGATTGAAAAACTGAAAAATAAAAAGGTTTCTTCTGTCCTGACCGTATCGGAAGATGCACGTCGTATGCAGGATATGATGCAAATGTATGCTGCAAGCGGTATGGATATGGGTATGTTTGGCAATGAGGGTGAGACACTTGTATTAAATGCAAATCATCCTTTGGTAGCTTACATTATGGAGCATGAAGACGGTGACCATACACAGATGATTTGTGAACAGCTCTATGATTTGGCACAGTTGCAGAATGCACCGCTTTCGCCGGAAGCAATGACCAAATTTATTGCCCGCAGCAATGAGATTATGATGCTTTTGACAAAATAAGCATAAATTTTGACAAAATAGAAAAATGATTTATAATTAGCATAGGTTGAGAAGAAGTTAGCCTATGCTAATTTTTTGCTATGTCATTTTGGCAATGCTGAAAAGAAAAACAAACTGTGCTTCCATTTGGGATTTCAGTGAGATTCTTTCTCGTGTTTTGCGGATCCCAAAGTCATACTTTTTCATGCGAGCATGAAAAGTATGACCTTTTGATCCTGGTATCATGAAATTGTAGATAATAAAATTGATTCGAATTGTGAGGAGAAAATAGTATGAGATATATCTGGCTATTTATAAAAACATTATTGCGGACGTTGTTAAAACCACTGTCTTTTTTGCCGGCCATCATTATGATGTATGTGATATTTAATTTTTCTGCACAGGATGGAGCCGATTCTGCTGCCCTAAGCAGAAAAGTAAGTGTCGCTGTGGTGGAGGTTGCCAATATTGTTCTGGATAAGGACTGGAGCGATGCACAGATTGAAAGTAAAGCTGATGAATATCACTATTATGTGAGAAAGCTGGCGCATTTTACGGAATATTTCCTGCTTGCGGTATCTGTTGCGTTTCCGCTTTATGTCTATGGAATGCGTGGAATCTGGCTTGTGCTCTTTGCAGGAGCGTTTTGTGTGGGATTTGCCTATTTGGATGAATATCATCAGTCTTTCATAGCGGGAAGGACACCGTCCAAAAAGGATGTGATGATTGATAGCGCCGGAGCGATATTAGGTATTTTTGTTACCAGAATATTCGGATTTATCGGGCGTAAAACCATTTTTGCACCATTGGCAAAATCCAGATAGTATGTTATACTTTTTTTAGATTGACATCTATGTCATAATGTGATGTCTGGGTCTGACAAAAATGAGTGAAGTTGGGGATTTATATGCAAAAACAGAGATTTAGCAGAGAAGAATTTTTGGAAATGTTTACACAGGATGTCATCAGACTTTCCAAATATATTCCGTGGCTGGAAGAAAAAAGTGGGGCGGATGTTTCCAAATACTATGAAGACGGCGAGAAAATGGCACATACTCTGTCTTTTCCGGTTTATGATTCCATTTTGCTGGCATTTTTAAATGATGCCAGTACAACGGTCTTTATGGAGCAGAATTATCAATATTTTTATACCAGAAACCATATTCAGAGTTTTGTAGATGAGCTTGCTTTGATTGAAAAAGCGGATATTATGCATATGGATATTTTGCAATGCATATTATCACGATATGTTTTTGGTGGAATGGTAAAAGCATATCTGTGGAAAGACGGTGTTGAGCATCGGATTTTTGTCAATATATTAAAAAAGGCGCGGCAGATTGTTGAATTCTGGAGTGAACCATTAATAATTGAAGATGAAATTCCTGCGGAGGGATATCCCGAAGAGGAAGAATTTACATATCCTGAGGTAGATGAAGCAGACTGGACAGATGAAGAGTTTGCTGCGGTACTTGCCGGAGAACTGGACCCGAATGATATCCCCAGACTTCGTTGGGAAAAAGAACATGGTACGACGGCTTCTGGGGGAGCGGTTGCTACGAATGTACCGGAAGTGGTACTGCCTTTTGATTATGAATT
>JAEDFR010000039.1 GCA_016297945.1 Lachnospiraceae bacterium
TCTGCTTTTACGGTTGTTTTTGCTTTTGTCTCTGCCATATGCATCTCCTCCTTCATTACACAAAAAATTCTTTTATGAAAAAGTTTATGTACTTTTCTATAACAACAAGTTTAACCTAAAACAATAGGCATGTCAAATTTTCCGGACATGATTTTGTCTGATAATCTCCAAAATTCTAATGATAAAACCGCTCTGTCCGCTCTTTATTCATCAGCCAACCATAATTTTACTAACCGCAAAATATGTAATGACTAAAACGCCGAGAACAATCCGGTACCAGCCGAACACTTTGAAATCATGTTTTTTGATATAATCCATTAAAAAACGGATGACAAAAACCGAAACGACAAATGCAACCACCATACCGGTCAGCAAAATAGCGATCTCCATTCCCGTAAAGTGAAATCCGAATTTGACAATCTTTAACAGGCTGGCACCAAACATAACCGGAATTGCTAAAAAGAATGTGAATTCCGCAGCTACTGTTCTGGATACTCCGATTAACAAAGCGCCTACAATTGTGGCACCGGATCTGGATGTTCCAGGAAAAATTGCTGCAATCAGCTGAAACATCCCGATAATAAATGCAGTTTTATAAGTCAGATTTTTCAATTTCGTGATACTCGGTTTTTTATTGTGGTTCACATTTTCAATGACAATAAACAAAACACCAAATAAAATCAGCATAATTGCAACAACCCATGGATTATACAAATACTGATCAATCAAATCATCAAATAACAAGCCAACAATAGCTGCCGGAATGCATGCCGTTAAAATTTTGAACCATAAAATAAAGACATTTTTTCTGACATAACCATGATGTTCTTCTGCCTGTTTTCCAAGATAAAACGGAAAAATCTTGTTCCAATATAAAACAACTACAGCCATAATGGCACCTAACTGGATGACAACTTCAAACATCGACCAAAACTCCGGTGTAACATCTAATGTCACAAATTCATTTAACAAAATCATATGTCCGGTACTGCTGATGGGAAGCCATTCCGTAATTCCTTCAACGATACCAAATAAAATCGCTTTTAAAATCTCAATCATTTTTCATCCTTGTCCTTTTCTTATTACTATACATGATACCCATGGATTGCTGCGCACTTTGTGCTCCCGCAATCCGTAAAACATTCGAAATCCGCCCTACTCGGGCTTCTTTGATGATAGATAATCATTTAAATCATCAATCAACATCTTTGTGCGTACTTCTCTTCCTTCATTATTTAAATGAAGATACGTATTATAAAACAGGTTCATATCCATTCTGTAATCTTCATAACGGCCAATCAAGGGAAAGTCCAGACGTTTTTCAATCTCATCGGAAAACGCAACATATTCTTCCTCATCAGGCGTATAGCAGGTTATTGGCGTAGGATATGGTGTTGCCAGTAAGGTTGCACCTTTTTCCTGCATCGTTTGATGCAACGCATTTAATCGTTCTATGGTCTCATCCCCGATAGCCGGAATGTGTACTTCCGATAATTCTTCTTCTGTAACAGCCAAAACCGGTCTGTCAAAAATGTTGTCTCCATATTCATTAAACTGCAACCGACTGTATTCCGTCTGGCTATCCATATTTCCAATTCCCTGACTCCATAAATCCAGACAGTCTTTTAAATAAGTAGGATATGCCTTTATCATGGCAGGCCAGTCTTTTTTCCGGATGTATTTCCACAAATCCGGATGATTTTCAATGGTTATCCATGCTAACTCGGGATTTTTAATTATATCGCCATCATCAAAATTGCTATAGCTGATAATCACAATATCACCTTCATGGATATTCTGAACTGCAGCCTGTTCATTAAACGGATTGCCAATTCCCCCATGCATCCCCATGTTGACAACCGGCATATGCATAGCCTCCTGCAACATTTCAGAGTCAACACCAAAGGCCCAGTTGGAATTTCCGACCAAAACAATTTTTGCTTCATCAATAGAACACAACCGTTCATTTTTATCAATCAAAGCCGCCTGATAATTTAACAAATATTGCGGCATTACAATTTTAAAACAAAATATCACAACGAGTGCAAGCATTATCAGACATTTTGCAAAGAAAACCAGTTTCTTTTTCATAAAATAATCATTTCCTCATTTCCGACTTTTGCCGAATACACACTAGAACTGAAAATAAATAAATTCCGTCTGCGTATATTCAAGTCCGTAAGCACCATATACCAGTATCATAAACAGAAGCCCCAGATACACAAGCCAACGAAACCACATCCCCTGGGATAATATAATCTGAAATACATTTTGAAATGGCCCGGACTGCTCAATACTTCCATCTTTCAGGCTTTGCATATCGTTTTTTGACATAAGATACATATGATTCTTTAATATATCAAATACAAATAATAACAACATGGCAAAAATCAGTGCTACAAGCTGCTGCATGGTATATCCCATACGGTTAACTGCCAGTCCGAATATTTTTTCCGGCTGAAGCGAGAGAATAATCTGTTTCAGGATAGAAACAGCATTGCCAATGCTTTTGGCTCGGAAAAACAGCCAGGAAAAATCTACCAGAAGAAAGGTCGCAAGCCCGCATCCCAGACGATAACTAAACCGGTCTTCCCTCACATGGAAAAACTGCTTTACTCTTTGTCTGACAGCAATCGTCGCGTCCTGCACAATCAGATAGATTCCATTGATCATGCCCCACACAACATAGGACCAGGATGCTCCGTGCCATAAGCCACTTACAAAAAACACCACAAATATATTGATGTATTTACGAATCTTTCCTTTCCGGTTGCCGCCCAGCGGAATATAAAGATAATCCGTAAACCATCCTGTCAGAGAAATATGCCAGCGTCTCCAAAAATCTTTTACACTTGTTGCCTGATAAGGCGCATTGAAATTTTCCATCAGGGCAAATCCAAGAACCTTTGCACTACCAATGGCTATATAGGTATATCCCCCAAAATCACAGTAAATCTGAAAAGCAAACATCACAGTAGCCAAAATAATTTCGATACCGGTGTATTCCACATAATTTGCGTAAACCGCATCAATATATACTGCCAGATTGTCTGCAATCATGATTTTCATAAACAGACCCCAGAGCATCGTCAAAAGTCCCTCTCTGACACGGTCTGTATCGAAGGTGTGTTCTTCATCAAACTGCTTTAACAGATTGGTGCTCCTCTCAATGGGACCTGCCACAAGTTGTGGAAAAAACGATACAAAAAGCATATAACGAAAAAGATTTTTTGTCGCCTTTATCTTTTCCCGATAAACATCCATGATATATCCAAGTGCCTGAAAAATATAAAAAGAAATACCCACAGGCAATAATATATCCAAAGCCGCAATTTCATCCGAACCGATTTTCCCTAAAATTCGATTCATATTGTGAATAAAGAAATTAATGTATTTATAGAAAAAGAGAATTCCAATATTAATTGCAAAGCTGATTCCAAGTACCCATTTGGCCAAAGAACCACGTTTCTTCTTTATCGCTTTTTCAATCAGAATTCCGGCAAGATATGTAACAAAAGTAGAGCCGAAAAGTAGCAATGCATAGGCCGCATTCCAGTTCATATAGAAAAAATAGCTTGCAATTAACAGCCAAAAATTACGCATTTCTTTCCGCTTAGCTGGAATTACAAAATAAAACAATATGACAATTGGGAAAAATATCAGATAATTTAATGAATTAAATAGCATAGTCTTGTTCTTTCAAATTATTAATGGACTTTTCCAGTCATCAATCTCATTATATTCATTTTGGTCATACTACACAACCAATTTCATTCATCTTAATTGGTATCGCAAGTTTCATCCTGATGAACTTCATCAGCTTCTATTTGGTCTTCTGCAATTTCGCTTTCAGCAAGCTCTTTTCCCATTTTGATGGTTGCAAAAGCAGCAACTATCAGTGAACCAATAACCAATATACCTGCGCCTAAGATTACACCTGTCCACGTCATGGTTGTTTCATTCATGAGTTTTGAATCAACGATTCCATATGCCTGATAGAGAATATAAAAAACCACCAGATAAATCATCGCGCATTTGCGTTTTGCAAGATTACGCGCACTTTCATCATACTGCTTGCCAGCTTCTTTTCTAAAAGATATTTTTTTCATATTTCTCTCCGTTTATCCATTCTTATCAAAATATACTCAAAAACCAATTATCAAGTTGAAGTAGTATTTTGATCCTAATATGATTATCATACCGCGACAAAACCCGGTTAGCAAGTCTAAGAATTTTCTCATTATATGCCAACGTTTTTACACAGTCTGCAAAAGAATAGCATACTTTATCCAATGCACAATAAAAAAGAGAAAGATAACAGTATAACCGTACCTTTCTCTTTTCATCCTATGAGATAATTCTGAAAAAATAAATTCAGCTTATGATAATTTGTGTATTAAGCTTTTGTTTTATCTTTGTTATTTAAAATTTCAAATACGACTGCTGCCAGAAGTACGATACCCTTTACAACCTTCTGCCAGTTTGCATCAATGCCCATCAAAGACATACCAAGGTTGATAACACCGATTAAGGTTGCTCCGACAACCATACCAAATACAGAACCGGAACCACCGTATGCAGATACACCACCGACTACGCAGGCTGAAATCGCATCCATTTCGTAGTTGGTTCCTGCGGTAGAGTTAGCAGCCTGAAATCTTGCGATTACAATATAAGAACTGATAACCGTCAGAACTGCCATATTCAAATAAGCAGTAAACATGATCTTTCTGGTATCAACACCTGACAATCTGGTTGCTTCCGCATTACCACCAATGGTATAGAAATAGCGGCCCAATGTCGTCTTAGAGGTAATAAAGCTATATACCAGAATAATTGCAGCTACCCAAACCAAAACGGTAGGAATACCACCTGCTTTTGCGAGTTTGTAAGCAAAAAGCATAATAACCGCAACCGAAAGAACGGATTTTATAATCACAGCAGTCATCGAATCTGCTTCATAACCCTTTTTCAATTTGTTGGCTCTTGTCATGACATTGAGAACTACTACGATAATACTCGCAATAATACCAACTGTAATACAAACAACATTAATCTGTCCAATCGGCGAACTGAAAATCTTTCCGGAAAAAGCATCCAAAAATCCGCTCGGAAAAGGAGCAATACTACCAGTAGAACTGTTTGCACTCAAAAGTGCTGTACCAAGTCCACGGAAAGCAAGGAAACCTGCCAGTGTTGCAATCCACGGCGGAACATTTAAATATGCAATCAAGAAACCAAGAATGCAACCATAAATGACACCAATTCCCATCATAAGGACAACTGCCACAAATGGATTCATCCCTTTCACTACCATAAAGATACCACCCATTGCTCCAATAAAGCAGACGAAAGAACCACAGGCCAAATCAATATTACCACCGGTCAACATACACATCAGCATACCTGTTGCCAATATATAAACATATGCATTTTGTGTGATCAAAGCATTGAAGTTTAATGCTTCAAACATCTGTCCATTTGTCATGATTGTGAAGAAAAGGAACACAAGAACAAGGACAATTAACATCGTATTTTTTCTTAATACTGCTACTGCATTTTTCATGATTCATCCTCCTCCTTATTTCTTCTTCTTGGACATTACGTCGAAGATGATTGCGATTAACAATACAAGTCCTTTTACTACCTTTTGATAGTTAGCTTCAACACCCATGATACTCATGCCCATGTTGATAACACCCATCAAAGTTGCACCGATTACAACACCGAAGATATTTCCTTCGCCGCCGTATGCAGATGCACCACCTACGAAGCAGGCTGCAATGGCATCCATTTCATACATCTGACCGAATGTCGGCTGTGCGCCGCAGGCTCTTGCAACTGTTAAGATACCTGCCAGACCTGACATCAGTCCCATATTGATATATGCAAAGAAGTATACTTTTCTGGGGTCGATACCGGAAAGCTTTGTTGCTTTCTCATTACCGCCAACTGCGTAAAGGTAACGTCCCATTCTTGTTTTAGAAGTAACATATCCGTAAATTACTAAAACTAAAACAATCCAGATTAAAGATGTCGGAATGCCTTTGTACTGTGCCAGTTCATAAAAAATCCAGATGACAACGCCACAGATAATGAACATCTTGATGATCTCGGTTGCCAACGGAGGAACATCATAGTCTTTGGTTTTTGCGCTGATTCTGTTTTTTAACACAAACGCAACATAAATAACAGCAATGATAATACCTACCAAAAGACAGGTAACATTGAATGAACCATTTCCGAAGAAATCCGGAACATAACAATCAGCTCCACCACCAAACACATTCAAAAATGTGGTATTGCTGATACCAACGGTCATACCATTTAATACGACGTTAGATAATCCACGGAACGCATACATACCGGACAACGTCGCAATGAATGGCGGAACCTTGATATAGGCAATCCAAAATCCCTGCCATACACCTACTAACAGTCCTCCAACTAACATCACAATGACTGCAACCCAGACATTGACATTGCTTGCCATAACAACGGCACCGATACCACCGATAAAGCAGACAACGGATCCACATGCCAAATCGATATTACCACCGGTTAAAATACATAACAGCATACCTGCGGCCAATACGAATACATATGCATTCTGGGAAATCAAGTTGTTAATATTTTGCGGAAATAGAATTTTGCCACCCGTTTTCCAATAGAAGAAAGCTACTACTAAAACAAGGGCAATTACCATTGTGTATTTTTTTAGAATATCTGTAATTTTTATTCCACTCATTTCTATTCGCTCCTTCCTGATTGTAAAATGCTTGCCATGATATTAACCTGCGTTGCCTCACTGGCATTCATTTCACCAACAATTTTTGCTTCATTCATAATATAGATACGATCACTCATACCGATAACTTCCGGTAATTCGGAGGAAATCATGATTACTGATTTTCCTGCCGCTACCAAATCATTAATGATACAGTAGATTTCATATTTGGCACCTACGTCAATACCTCTGGTGGGTTCATCCAAAATCAAGACATCCGGATCTGTAAACATCCATTTTGCAAGCAATACCTTCTGCTGATTACCACCGGATAAGTTTCCGACATTCTGTTCAACGGAAGGAGTTTTGGTCTTTAATTTATCTTTATATTCCACAGCCACCTGATATTCTTTATCCACATCGATGACGTTGCGGTTGCTGACGCCTGCCATATTGGCAAGAGAAGTATTGACACGGATCGGGTTGGATAAAACCAGACCGTTTCCTTTTCTGTCCTCTGTAACATAGGCAAGCTTTGCATTGATTGCCTGACGGGGATTTTTCAGTACCACTTCTTTTCCATTGATTGTCAGAGTGCCTGAGATATTAGTTCCGTAGGAACGTCCAAAAATACTCATTGCAAGCTCGGTACGACCTGCTCCCATCAATCCGTAGATGCCGACAACCTCACCTTTTCTGACATTCATATGTACGTTGTCCACAACTTTACGTTCCGGATATAACGGATGATAAACCGTCCAATCCTTTACTTCCATATTGATGTCACCGATTTTTACATCGTGGCGTTTTGGGAAACGATCGGTAATCTCACGGCCAACCATTCCTTTGATGATTCGGTCCTCACTGATTTCCATTTCATGGCAGTTCATGGTTTCAATCGTAGAACCATCACGAACGACTGTAATCTTATCTGCTACATATACAACCTCATTCAATTTATGAGTGATAATAATCATCGTCATGCCCTGTTTTTTAAACTCTAACATTAAATCCAACAGAGCTTTGGAATCTGTTTCATTTAAAGATGATGTAGGCTCATCCAAAATCAACAGCTTGGCATTTTTGGCAAGCGCTTTGGCAATTTCAACCAGCTGCTGCTTACCGGTACCAATCTCCTTAATAAGTGTACGTGAAGATTCGGACAAACCAACCATTTTCAGATATTTGTCGGCTTCACCATAGGTCTCATTCCAGTTAATCGCATTTTTTCTTCCTCTTTCATTACCGAGGAACATATTTTCACCGATGGACATCTGTGGAACAAGAGCTAACTCCTGATGAATAATGACAATTCCTTTTCCTTCCGAATCTTTAATGTTATGGAACTGGCAGACTTCTCCGTTGTAGATAATATCGCCCTCATAACTTCCATAAGGATAAATACCACTCAGAACATTCATGAGTGTGGATTTACCCGCACCATTTTCTCCAACCAGTGCGTGGATTTCTCCTTCTTCAACCTGCAAATTTACATTGTCTAAAGCTTTTACACCGGGGAAGGTTTTGGTAATGTTTTTCATTTCAAGTAATATGTTCGCCAAACTTATCCCTCCAATTCAAAGAATTTTCTCATAGTCTTTTTATGTATTTACTAGAATAAACAGGCGGGTTATTACCCGCCTGCTATAAACATTTTGAATATCAAACTTTGATATTACTTTAACTGATCTTCTGTGTAGTATCCAGAGTCAATTAATAATTCTTTGTAGTTGTTTACATCTGCGAATACAGGCTGGCAAAGGTATGAAGGGATAACTCCTGTACCATTGTCATATGTTGTTGTATCGTTAACGTCAACTGTTTCGCCTTTTAAGATCTGACCTACCATCTTAACTACCTGACTTGCAAGTGTACGAGTATCTTTAAATACTGACATAGACTGTTTTCCGGCAATCATGTTCTTTACATTTTCGATATCGCAGTCCTGACCGGTAATAATCGGATAAGTTCCGTTGTAGTTTGCTGCTAAAGCATTTTCTACACCAAGTGCAGTAGAGTCATTTGAGCATAACCAAACATCTACGTTTGTTCCATCTGAGTAGTTAGATGATAAGATGTTCTCTGCTCTTTCCTGAGCTTTTTCTGTTGCCCATGTAGGAGTTGCGCACTCATCAAATGTCTTCTGACCTGAAACAACGTTTAATTTGCCTGATTCAATGTAAGGTTTTAATACATCATAAGCACCATTGAAGAAGTAACCTGCATTGTTATCACCGGGGTCACCAGATGTGATTTCAAGATTGAAAGGACCTGCTGCATTTTCAAGATCTAATGTATCTACTACGTACTGACCCTGAACGGTACCTACCATATAGTTATCGAATGTAGCGTAATAAGAAACTGCATCTGAGTTCATTAATAAACGGTCATATGCAATTACAGGGATATTGGCATCTTTAGCCATATCAAGAGCTTCACCAAGTGATGAGCCTTCGATTGCTGCGATAACTAATACATCCGCACCGCTTGAAATCATATTTTCAATCTGTGAAACCTGTGTCTGAACATCGTTAGAAGCATACTGAAGGTCAACTTCGTAACCAGCTGCTTTTAATTCAGCTTCCATGTTAGAACCATCCTGATTCCATCTCTGTAAATCTTTTGTAGGCATTGATACACCAACTTTTGTACCGCCTGCTGATGCTCCCTCTCCCTCGCTTGAAGTTGTTCCAGCGTCTGAACCGCATCCAACTAATAAAGATGCAACTACAGCAACGCTCAATACTGCGCTAAGTAATTTCTTTTTCATTTTTGAAATTCCTCCCTTTTTAAATATATACTTTTCAACTAAAGGAAACGATCTGCTTCCTTGTTACATTTATCAATATAGCACAAGGCAAATAGTAAATGTTTGCGAACTTCTGTAAATTTTTATGAGCGTGCACGAGCAAAAAAGACGCGTCTAGCATTTTTTTGCCTATCTTTTATTCAAAAGACAATTTTTTGCTAGCATGCGCCCTTTTTTATAATCCTACACCCCATATCACTATTTTGTGTTGTCAGGAATAGGATATACTATATTTTGTCCACATCTATGATTATGTTTATTCCGTGTTTCCTACATTTAAATAAACATCTTCCCGCAAATGAAAACCACTGTCGATAATAATCCGGTCCATGTTGGATGCATTTACGATAACCGGCTCAAAGACAATTCCCGGAACCGCATATTTTCCATCAGACATGGAAACATTGATTTGTTCCGGTCTATTACCCTCAATCAGCTCCATGGTGCATTCCACCGCTGTCTTTGCCTGTATTTCAACCGGCTTATAAACAGTCATAAGCTGTGTCCCTTCCACGATACGCTGGCAGGCTTCCAGTTCCGCATCCTGACCGGTAACAAGAATTTCTCCGGCTTTTCTTTTTTCTGACAGCACCCGGATGGCATGTGTAGCCAGACTGTCATTGCCACACATAATGGCATCAATTTCATCCAAAACATCAGAATGCTCATAAATGTAATCGGATGCATACTCCGGTTTCCAGCTATCCGCATGCATCACATCTACAATCTCATTATTGTTTTCCTGCATGACCTTGGTAAATCCGGCATTTACCATAGAAACATTGTTGTCAGTCGTAGGACCGCCAAGAATCAAAACCTTTCCGTCCTTCACACCGGCTCTTACCAGTTCTTCCCCCATCATGCGACCAACCGCTTCGTTGTCGAAAGAAATGTATAAATCCACATTTGCATTATAGATCATACGGTCATAAGCGATGACAACAATGCCTGCGTCTTTTGCCTTTTTCACGACCTCTGATAAACCATCCGAATCGACGCCCACGACCAGAATGGCATCCATTTTTTTATCAATCAGATATTCAATCTGGGCAATCTGCTGATTTACATCGCCGTTGGCATTTTGTACATTGACCTCTGCACCCAGCTCCTTTGCCGTTGTCACAAAAATATCCCGGTCTCTTTCCCAGCGTTCAATCAGAAAGGAATCAAAACAGAAACCAATCTGAATTTTATCTTCCTGCGTTTTTTTTGTCTCCTCTGCTTCGGGTTGTTTTTTGCAACCGGAAAGCAGACCTATCAGGATGACTGTCATAATGATACAAAAAAATAGTTTTGTTCGCGTTTTACTTATTTGGAATTTAACCATTCTGGCTCTCCTTATACTCTGTCGGAGTCAATCCGACATTCTTTTTAAATGTCCGGCTAAAATAGTTAGGGTCGGCATATCCGACCTGTGCACAAATTTCTTTCATGGAAAGACCGGAGCCGGATAATAATTCCTTGGCTTTTTCCATACGAATGGAAGTCAGATATTCAATAAAGTTTTCGCCGGTTTCTTCTTTAAATATTTTACTAAAATAGTAAGGACTGATATCAACAGCTCTGGACACATCGTCCAGGGAAATTTCTTTCTGGAAGTTTGCCTGAATATATGCTTTTGCCTGATTGATGATACCTCCGGACTGCATTTCCATATTGTTAGCCACTTCCCGTACGGCCTGCCCCATTTTATCAATAAACCATCCGCGTAACATTTCCATATCCGTCATCCCCATAATCGTGGGCAGATAATCTTGTCTGGACCGAAAACGATAGGTTCTGGCGGTAGCATTGTAGCTGATGGTTTCCGCCCTTAACACAAACTCCAGCACTTTCAGTTTAATGTCATAATCGCAATCACCATAGTTTTCAATCATCCAGTCAAAATAACGATTTACCGCCGTATGCTGCCCATCCACATTACCTTTTCTGGTTTCCTCAAAAATTTCATGTTCCGTTTCAACGGGATAGTTTTCCTCGTAGTCACAGGTAATCGGGATATCATCCACATGTGCTACGCTGCCATCTGTCTGAATCAGGGCGCGAAGCGCCTCATTATAAGATTTCATGGAATCCCGAAGCTTTCCGATGGAACCAAAACCCATGCGGAATGAAACATCGGTCCGCTTTCGCAGTTTTCGCACCAGCTCTCTGGCTTTATCAATCAGTTTAATACGCTCATTATAATCCAAGGTCGCTTTTTCGGATGGTATCAGGACGGCAATTTTGTTTGCCATAACAGAACCGATAATACAAGGAAAATATCCTTTTACAATTTCGCGCACCTCATGATAATGATCCTGAACACGAACGGAAGTACCTATAACATTGGTCATATGATTTCCTTCCTGATTTTCACCAAATACCAGAGCTCCCATATAACAATAATCCGCCTGCAATTCCAGCAGTGTTTTAAAATTTTCAATATCTTCTTCAAAGTATTCCTGAAACAGAAGATTATAAATCAGACCATTTTCAATAATGGGAACAACGGTCTCCATCTTTTCCCGGATGATCAGCTCCTCACTTCTTTTTTCACGATCCTTATCAATCATGGACATGGCGCGTTTTAATACATCAATGATTTTACTCTTTTCCACCGGTTTATTGAGATATTCCAAAACACCCAGATTGATTGCTTCTTTTGCATAATCAAACTTATCATATGCACTCATGACTATAAAAATAGCACTGGAATTATTGCGCCTAATCTCCTTCATTGCTTCTATTCCGTTGATTCCGGGCATCTGGATGTCCATAAATGCAATGTCCGGTCTGAAATGCTCTGCGAGTTCAATCACATTTCTTCCGGTTTTTGCCGATTCAATCTGACAGCTATCTCCAAATTCTTTTTCTATAATAAAGCGCAACGAATCTATCACAATTCCTTCATCATCCGCCAACATAATCTTATACATGACTTTCCTCCTTTTCTTTGGAAATGGGGATGGAAATAATCACACGCGTTCCCTGATTTTTTCCCAGCGAAACAATTTCAAAAATATCATCCCGGTCATAGAACAACCTTAATCGGCTGATTACGTTCTGCAATCCAATTCCGTTGGAATTCTCATCCAGATGATTTTCAAAAGACTGATCCGACATGATTTTTTCAATCATTTCTTTTGAAATACCAATTCCGTTATCTTCCATTACAAGACGAGCAACCCCTGCTTCCACATCTTCATATAATTCCACACGAATAACACCTTCCCATGAAATTCCTCTGATTCCGTAATTCACACTGTTTTCAATTACAGGCTGTAAAATCATACTTGGAATCATCAGACCGGTCAGCTTTTCATCAATGTCTTTTTCGTAATGAATCTCACCGGAAAACCGCACATTTAAAATATAAATATAGGTGTCAATCAATTCCAGTTCTTCCTTTAAAGAAACTGTATCATGATCTTTTTTGATATTATAACGGAAAAACTGAGCCACGTGCTGGACATATTCATAAGTTTTGTCCGCAGCCTCCATCATAGCAAGCTGGGCACCGGCATTTAATGTATTAAATAAGAAGTGGGGATTAATCTGGGCCTGTAAGTATTTCAGCTGCGCATCTTTTAAATGTGTTTCCATTTTCAATTCTTTTTCTTTTAATGCACGCTCATTATCCATACTGGTACGAAGTCTACTGATGTAATTCCGGATGCTGATAATCATCTGGTTAAAAGCATTACTCACGACTCCGATTTCATCTTTAGAAGAAACCTCCAGCATATCAACATCCAAATTTCCTGCGGCAACTTCATCGGCCACTTGCGACAGTGCCGTCAATGGTCTGGTAATATCACGTATTACCATTAAAACCAGAAAAACATTTGCGAAAGCAACGAAGATAAAAACAAACATGTTAACAACTTCCACATAGCGAAGCGCTTTCGACAAAGCTGTATAATTCGTAGTATTGTACTTAAACTGAGACATATTGAGACTTCCGATATAGGACTTTAAGTATGCATAAATCGTAGCCGCCTCTTCATTATAATATCTGTATTTTTCAACATTCCTTCCCCGTTTTGCCTCAATGGCCAGTTCTGTGTAACTGAGATATTCTTCCGACATATTGCGGATGTTTCTCTCCATACGCTGTACTTCACTGCCCGTAACCTGATCCGATAAATTCTCTAGATGTGCACTGTATTCCTGATATGATTTGTAATAGGCATCCATCGAATCGGTTGTTTTCGTATTCAGATAACTGTTCATGTCACTTTGAACCTGATCCAGCAAATCGGAAAGTTGATTCAGATTAATATTACTGGTATAAATCTGATCCAGACGGTGCATCATGACATTAATATTGATATACATAAACAAATTGACTGCAAGCACCAGCAACGTCGTTAAAAAATAGACTCCGACCAGTTTTTTCTGAATGGAAAGATTGTTGACTTTATCCCGAATTTTCATCACTCTTCTCCTTCCAAATATTCATTGATGTTATCCTGGTCTACCACATACGTATCTACCGTATAATAATCACTGACATAGCCTTCATCCAAATAATCATTCAAGGCATTCACGCAATATTTACCCATCTGCGCCGTATCCATGGAAATCGTAGAAAAAATAATCTCTTTTTGCACAGCATTTAATATGGTGTCTGAATCGTAATATCCGATAATATTGGTTTTCCCTACCCTATTATAATCAATAACTGCCTGATAAGCACAATTAGTATGAATTTCATTCAGACAGATCAAAATATCCGGAACCTCTTTCTGTCCGATAAAAATATCCCGGATTGATTCCTCTGCCGTAAAATCACCGGAATCATCCACGGCATAGGTACTTATCATCACACGATTTTCCATGGAACTGTTTTTTGCTATTTCTTCCTTAATTCCTGACAGTAAAAGATTTTGTCCGGTGTTATCCGATTCCTTTCCAATCAATACCAGTACCGACACAGGCTTATTTCCATTATATAATGCATCATTTTCCGCAAGCATACGACCAACCAGTTTTACCATTTCTCTTCCATAGGTCTGTCCTAAACTATAACGGCTGATTCCGACATAACTGATTCTGTCACTATCGGAAATATCCTGCGAAACCGTTACAACCGGAATTCCGTTTTCTATTGCTTTTTCCATGCTTCTTTTTAATACAATATCATCTTCCCCCTCTAAAATGATTCCATCTACATCCGATGCAATGGCAATATCCAGACGTTGGTCCATACTGTATCCGGTTCCGATATTTCCCGCAAAAAGCTCCACAAAGGCATTGGAATTTTCTCCTTCAGCCTTCGCTCCGTTATAAATTGACTGCCAGAAATCCGCACGATCATTGCTTGTAATCATGGCATAATATTTATCATACTTTCGATATTCCTGTATTTCCTCCTGCAGATTGTTTTTATCATATTGCACACGAAAAATATAGACTCCCAGAAAACTGATGGCAATCATTAAGGCCAATAAAAGGACCGGCGTAACAGTATAAAAATTTTTTTTGGAATTGTATGAATCGTTTTTCAAAATGGTATCCTTTCCATGGTGCAGTCAATCATTTTTCAATATTATATTTATAAGTCAGCGCTTCAATCAGCATTTCAGTCAATGCATAATGCTGTGTTTTAATCGATATATTTATCGGAATGAATTTCTTTCATATTTTCGGCAGTTGCACTAGTTCTATCATTGCATCGATCATAAGTTTTCCATCCTCTTCAAATTCCCTTTTTACTTCAAAACCCAGTTTTTTACATAGCTTTTTTGATGCAATATTTTCTTTTTGATATAAAACACGAATCGTCTTAAAGTCCATCTCTTTACAATAGTGAAGAATGGCATCGCAGACCTCAAATGCATATCCCTGCCGCTGGTAATCCTTGGCAATCACAAATCCAATCTCCGGCGTATCATAACCATCCCGCCATGCCAAGCCGGCTCTTCCGATGATGGTATTGGTCTCTTTTAATACAATAACCCAGATGCCCAATCCACAAAAACGGTACACCTGTTCAATATAATCACGAATATATGCCCTCTCTTTTTCCCGGTCTTCATATAGGTTTTCGGTATATCTGCTCACTTCCGGGTCCTTATACACCTCATATAAAGCATCCAGATCATCCTCCGTCATTTCGCGCAAAACACAGCGTCTTGTCTGTAGTATGGTCCATGGAATATGATAAAAGCGCTTATATACATTGCAAAGATACGCATAATCTATGCCTTCAAAATCTGTGATTGCATATGGAATTTGAGACATGGACTCCTCTTTATTTCCATCATGTAAATATAATAAAGAAGGCATTCCTTTTTCCTGAGCCAATCTGCATACATCCGGAATGTCGGTCATGCAAAAATCAATCTCCATCGAATCAATATTTGTTCGTTGCAAAAAAGCTTCAGGCAATTCATGTATTTTTACTGTCTCTATTCCCGAAAGATTTTCTTTCAGCATATTCTTTTGCTTTGCAGAAACCATTGCTGAAAAAACAATCATGATATTCGAAATACAGATTTCATAGCTTTTTCCTGTATTTTTCTTGAATTGTTCCACCAAATAATGATTCGATTGTACTGACGATTGACCTTTTGATTGCATTCCTTATTGCACTTCCGATGTTTTTCTTAATTATGTTTCCGATTATTTATCTAACTGCACTGTAATACACTCTTGCAATTGTATTTCTACATATTTTTCTGCTATTTCCTATTTAACCACAGGCTGTTTCTTTACATCCGGTCTTTTTTTCGCTAGAATAAGGTAGGATTCCGGACATAGTAATATTATATATGATTCCGGCAAAAGAAACAAACAGGAGGTATAAAAATGGCACAAAATCCGATTGTTACCATTACAATGGAAAACGGCGATGTTATGAAAGCAGAATTATATCCTGAAATTGCGCCGATTTCCGTAAACAACTTTATCAGCTTAATTAAAAAAGGTTATTATGACGGTCTTATTTTCCACAGAGTTATCCGTGGATTTATGATTCAGGGCGGATGCCCCGAAGGAACCGGAATGGGTGGCCCCGGCTATTCCATCAAAGGTGAATTTTCACAAAACGGTTTCAAAAATGACTTAAAACATACAGAAGGTGTTTTATCCATGGCAAGATCCATGATGCCCAATTCTGCCGGTAGTCAGTTCTTCATTATGCACAAAACATCTCCTCACTTAGACGGAGCATACGCTGCATTTGGCAAAATTACAGAAGGCATGGACGTTGTAAATAAAATTGCCGAAACAGCCACCGATTATTCTGACCGCCCTCTCGAGGACCAGAAAATCAAATCCATGACAGTCGACACCTTTGGAATCGACTATCCCGAACCCGAGAAAATGTAACCCCTTTGTACACCCATTGGGCACTTTGCCTTGTCGGGATGCCCCTGCGCGGCGGATTACAGTTTGTTCTGGGCTACATTTTCAGCTGACCTCAAATTCGCTTCTCTCTCAATTTGGTGTTTTTTCTCTGCCGAACGGACTTAGACGATGTTTGCCGAGTGCGGACTACTTGACAATTTTTCTAGCAATTCTAAGAGGCAAAAAATACAAAGTAACGATTAAATGCCGGATTTCAAACGCAGACCTAAAGGTCTTTGAACGAAGAAATCCGGCATTATTTTTTGTATTTTTTGCCTCATAAGAATTGCACGAAAAATTGTCAAGTAGTCCACACTTCGGCAAACAGTCGTCGCAAGTCCGTCCAGCATTGAAAAAATACCATAAATCACAAAGAGAGAAGCGGATGCGAGAACAGTCAGCTGAAGTAGCCCAGAACAAACTGTAATCCGCCGCGCAGGGGCATCCCGACAAGGCAAAGCGCCCGACAACAATAAAAAACAGAACAAGCCCCGGATGGTGGAAGCATCCGAAGCCCGCCCTGTATATGTTAAACTAAGGGATTAGATAAACGCTTGTTTATTCAACATCCTGTAATGCTGCAAAGTTTTCTTCTCCTGTACGGATTTTAACTACTTTATCAACATTGTATACGAAGATTTTGCCATCTCCGATATGACCTGTATAGAGCGCTTTTTTCGCAGCTGAGATAACATCATCAACGGGAATAGCACTGACAACTACTTCGATTTTTACTTTAGGAAGTAAGGTTGCATCCACTTCAACACCACGATATTTCTCGCCGGCACCTTTCTGGATACCACAACCCATAACCTGTGTTACCGTCATACCGGTTACACCAAGATCATTCATTGCTTTCTTAACAGCTTCATATCTTGACAATTTTGCAACAATAACAACTTTGTAAATTCCGGAAGCAGGTACCAAATCGGGCGCTTTTGCAACAGAAACTGCTGCATTCTTAGCTGCTTCAGAAGCTTCGTCGTAATCGTCTGAACCAAGGTTTGTATTGGCATTTACTTCCATTGTCATGGTATTGGAAATATCCATGATAGAGAAGCCTGCATATGCACTCGGCAAACCATGTTCTTTTACATCCAGACCAATGATTTCTTCTTCTTCAGAAACTCTTAATCCGAAAATTGCTTTGATAATCAGGAATACGATAATCATGGTAATAACTGCCCATGCTGCAACGGAAATAAATCCGATAAACTGTAATCCCAGTAATTCAAATCCACCACCGTAGAATAAACCAACTAATTCTTCACCGTTTGCATTTGCAATGCTGTAGCCGGGAGCAGTATTGGTTGCAAATAAACCAACTGCTAAAGTACCCCAGATACCATTCATGCAGTGAACAGCAACAGCACCAACGGGATCATCAATATGTAATTTATAATCTAATAACCAAACGCCGAAGCAAACCAGTAATCCGGCAACAAATCCGATGATAATTGCTCCAAGTCCATCTGTCACATCACAAGGAGCGGTAATTGCTACCAGACCGGCCAAGGATGCATTCAAACACATGGAAACATCGGGTTTGCCATATTTAATCCATGTGAAAATCATACATGTTACAGTTGCAATCGCAGGTGAAATTGTTGTTGTGACAAAGATAGATCCAAGCTGTTCCAGACTTGTTGCAGCGGCACCGTTAAATCCATACCA
>JAEDFR010000004.1 GCA_016297945.1 Lachnospiraceae bacterium
AAACAAAAATTATATATCTTTGCCCGCGGAATTTAGCGAGGTTTTCTGGCATTTCATTATTCCACATCAAAATCATCGTTTGGAAGTATCTCAATATCATAATGCATTTTTTCTTCCGATACCGGAAAATCAAAATCCATTTCTTTTTTTACATGTCGTCTGGGCACAGGTAATGGATTTTTAATAAATTGAGTTTCAGCATGTGGCATATTGCGCATATCCATTCGGTTAGTCCTCGCTTATTTCATGAGATAAAAGAGTTTCAATATTGTATCTTGGACGATGTTTCACTTCAATGTAAATTTTTCCGATATACTGTCCGATTAACCCAATTGCACATAGTTGCAACCCTCCTAAAAACCAAACGGATAAAAGAAGGGATGTCCATCCGGGTTCAACAGTTCCGCAAAAATAAGAAACAAATGCATAAATTGCAGCCAAAACGCTCAGAAGCATGATGAGAAAACCAAGTCCTGTCACCAGACTAATGGGTTTGACAGAAAACGAAGTAATTCCGTTCCACGCCAGGGCAAGCATTTTACTGAATGGATATTTGCTCTCACCGGCAACGCGTTCTTTTCTTTCGTAGTAAACACAATCAGTCTGGTATCCGATTAACGGAACCATACCTCTCAAATACAAATTATTTTCTTCAAATTTAGAAAAATGTTCCAGTGCGCGCTTGCTCATCAAACGAAAATCGGCATGATTATATACCGTCTTAACACCCATTAATGCCATGATTTTATAAAATCCCTGGGCTGTAGTTCTCTTAAACCAGGAATCACTTTTCCTGTCATTACGGACACCATATACGATATCACTTCCTGCATGGTATTTATCAACCATTTCCTCAATTACGGATGTATCATCCTGTAAATCCGCATCAATGGAGACAGCTATATCGCAAATGTCCTTTGCCGTCAGTAAACCGGCAGTCAGAGCAAATTGATGTCCCACATTACCGGCCAATTTCAGACCAAAAACCATTTCACTTTCTCTATGCTCTTTTTCAATTAATTCCCATGTCCGATCTTTACTTCCATCGTTGACAAACAAAATAAAACTGTCTGAGGATATTTTCTGTTTTTGAATTAAATCTGATAAAACACTCTTTAACTCTTTTGCAGATATTTCCAAAACCGCTTCTTCGTTGTAACATGGAACTACCAATGCCAGTCTGTCCATGAAAAATCCTCCGTATTGACTAATTCTGTATAATGGCACCAAACAATCTGGTTACAAAACCGGATTTGATTTCATCATAGGTGGCAGGAATAATCTGACTGTTTTTAAAGGTCTTGCCCCATTCTTTAGCCAGTTTATTTGCAAATTCTTTGCTGCTTTCACTATGCTCCATGAAAAATGGCAAAACATAGGAAACCATATACATATTGTGTTTTTGTCTGGCTTCACTTTTTTGTAAAAATTTGAAACCTTTATACTGATCTAAATCCAATTGAAATACTTTTATAAAATCAGAAAGCAGTATATTTTTTCCATCTTCATCCAGAAGATCAAATTTATTTATTAAATCTGATGCATGTGTCTGATAGTTTTGATAAGCACCTTCATATGTCTTTTTTTTAAATAAGCGCATGGCTTCATCTTCATATAAAAGGATTTTAGAAAGTTCTTTTGAAAAATCCATCTGATTATTCACTCCAGTTATGATATACAGCTTGTACATCATCACTTTCATCCAAAAGATCAAGTGTACGATTCAACTGTTTAATAGCATTTTCATCCGTCAATTCTACATAATTTTGTGGAATCATTGTGACTTCTGCAGAAACAAATGAAATATTCTGTGACACCAAAGTATCATATACAGCCTGAAAATCATCCGGAGCTGTAATAATCTCAAAACTATCCTCTTCTTCAGAAAAATCTTCTGCGCCGGCATCCAATGCAAGCATCATTAAATCATCGGAATCCAGATCACATTCTTCTTTATCGATAATCATTTGACCTTTTTCATCAAACATAAAAGAAACACAACCGGGTGTACCAATACTTCCGTTACCCTTTGTAAATGCACTTCTTACATCTGCGGCTGTACGGTTTTTATTATCTGTAAGCGTTTCTACGATAATGGCAATGCCATTGGGACCGTAACCTTCATATGTAATATGTTCATAATTTACGGCACCGTCTTCTCCGGCAGCTTTTTTTATTCCACGTTCAATCGTATCATTAGGCATATTGTTTGCTTTTGCCTTGGCAATAACCTGAGCAAGCTTAAAGTTATTATTCGGATCCGGACCGCCTTCTTTTACGGCAACAGCAATTTCACGTCCTATAATGGTGAAAATTTTGCCTTTTGCAGCATCGTTTTTTTCTTTTTTGTGCTTAATGTTTGCAAATTTTGAATGTCCTGACATTTTATTGTTCTCCTTCTTTCGTGAGGTTTTTGGAAACCAAAACCCTTTTGATTATTTTATTTTCAACAGCCAGAATTTTAAATTTATAACCGCTGAAATCCATTTCAAAATCTTCATGTTCTGCCGGAATATGTTCTAACTTTGAAATCATTAATCCGTTTAATGTTTCAAATTCCAAATCGGAAAAATCAATATCAAGCGTTTCTCCTAATTCATCCAGAGGGGTTAACCCGTCAATTTCATAAGAATCTTTTCCTTTTGACTTGATAAAGGCTTCTTCTTCGTCATATTCATCAAAAATATTACCGACAATTTCTTCTAAAATATCTTCCATGGTAAGAACACCGGAAGTCTGTCCATATTCATCGATAACAATCACAAAATGAGTTTTTAAAGACTGCATAGTCTTAAACAAAACATCAATTTTACGGGTTTCCGGAATGAAATTGGCATTGCGAAGCAGACCCTTTATCGACTTAACCGGTTTATCTGCCTTTGTTTCATCCTGAAGCATCCGACAGGCATCCTTTAGATGCAAAACACCGATAATATGATCAATATTATCTATATATACCGGATAACGGCTGTTGGCCTCTGAAAGCATAAAAGACACAACATCTTTTAAACATTCATTTCCGTCAATACCAATGATATTGGAACGATTTGTCATAATATCCTTTGCTTCTTTGTCGGAAAACTCAAAGATATTATTGATCATTTTTGCTTCCGTTGCCTGAAGGACACCTGTTTCATGACCTTCATTGACCATGGAAAGGATTTCATCTTCTATGACATTATTTTCCTTTGGAAGATGAAAAAAATTAGCAAGATAATGAAATTTTGATTCACTCAATTTTAATGATTTTACTCCTTAGAAATCTAAATAAGACTATATCATTTTGTCATACGTTCGTCAATCAATTGCCTATGTATGCAGTTCCAAACTGATTTTAAGGCCTTTATCAATCTGTCCCATGATTTCTCCGTCCAAATGACAGATCTTTTCTTTTAAACGGGATTTATCAATGGTACGTAACTGTTCCAATAAAATCACAGAATCCCTAACCATATGATAACGGTCTGCCGAAAGTTCAATATGCGTTGGCAAGTTTGCCTTATTTAACTTTGAGGTAACAGCTGCAACAATAATGGTTGGACTGTGTAAATTACCGATATCGTTTTGTACAATCACAACCGGTCTGATGCCCCCTTGTTCCGACCCAATGACAGGTCTTAAATCTGCGTAATATACGTCTCCTCTTTTCAAAGAATCACAACCCCTTTCATCTGTACAAAAAGTATTGCCAAATTTTTACGGTTGTATTCTATTCATTTTTATCGATAATCCGTATAATAATCCTTGGTGTCTGTTATTATGCCATTTTTGTAATAAATCCGGGGAATTCTTTTTCCAAGGTCACATGCCAGTTCATAATTGAATCTGCCACTTAAAACGCCCAATTCTTCCATTGTGATACAGTCATCACCGTCTGTTCCGATTAAAGTTACTTCATCATATTCACATACATCCGGAATATCAGAGACGTCAACCATCATCTGATCCATACAAACGCGTCCTATAATTCTTGCACGTCTGCCCCGGATTAAAACACTTCCTTTGTTGGATAATCCTCTTGGATATCCATCTCCGTAACCAACCGGAATGGTTGCTATTCTCATCGGTTTATCTGCCGTAAATGTCCCACCATAGCTAACCTGCATACCACATGAAATTTCTTTGATATAAACGATATGGCTTTTTAGAGATAGAACCGGTTTTAGATCAATAATCTGTTTGGATACCTCTCCGGATGGCCATAATCCGTATAAGGTGATACCCGCACGCACCAAATCCATATTGGCATCCGGAATTTCAACAATTCCGGCACTGTTCGAACAATGCTTTATAGGAAAATGATATCCGGTTTCTTTTTCAACTTTATTTAAGAAATCCTGATAAATATGTAATTGATTGGTGACTGCCGTTTTATCTAATTCATCCGCTTTCGCAAAATGTGTAAAAATACCTTCAACCAAAATATTCTTTTTGGACAGACAGTTTTTAATAAACGCCAGCCCATCTTCATCGGGCTTTATGCCAATGCGGCTCATGGCTGTATCAACTTTAATATGTACAATTGCTTTTTTCTTTTGTTTTTCTGCTTCTTTATCGATCATATCCAGCATGTCATCTTTAAAAACCGTCATACGAATATCGTTTTTTATCAATTCCGGATATGCATACGGAAACGTATATCCTAAAATTAACAACGGGTTTTTAATACCGCAGTGTCTAAGAATAAACGCTTCTTCTGCTGTAGCAAGTGCCATGCCAAATACATAATCCATCTGTTCCAATTCTTTTGCAATCTGAACCGCACCATGACCGTAAGCATCCGTTTTAATGACTCCCATCATTTTGGTACGAGACGATATATTTTGATGCATCTGCTCCATATTAAACCAAACAGCATCCAAATCAATATTCGCCCACACTCTTTCATAGTTATTCATTTTCATAATCTCCTCGTAATACGTATTTTAGTGCCTCAATTAAATCAGATGCATTCAAGGAATAAGCATTATTTTTATCTTTTATATAATCTCCGCACAATCCATGAATAAATACACCAAGTGTTGCTGACGTCTTAGTCGGGATATTTTGTGCCGCAAGTCCTGCAAGCATTCCGGTTAAAACATCTCCGCTACCGGCTGTTCCCATTCCATGATTACCGGACGAGTTGATATATAACTTTCCATCCGGTGTATATACCCTGGTCGCCGAATCTTTACATACCAGATAGATGCCATAATCTTTTGCAATATCATATTCAACCTGATGTAAACACGCATAATCCGTTGGTAAGATATAACCACAAAAGCGTTCTAATTCTTTTTTATGTGGTGTTAAAATGACATCATGATGTTTTGTATACTCTTTTAGCAATCCTTTTAATGTGTCTGAGCCAGCAATCAGGTTGATTGCATCTGCATCAATCACAAGCTTACATGTTGCCGATTGCAATAAAGTTTCCAAAAGATGATAGGAATCCTGTCCGGTTCCAATTCCGGGGCCGATTGCGATACAGGAACAATCCGACAACACATTGGTATAATCTGATAAAAACGAATAAATCAAAGCCTCAGGCACATGATAAAGAACTGCTTTTTTATTTTCCTCATCAGTTATCACCTTGGTATAACCAACACCCATACGCATGCAGGCTTTTGCAGCTAATACAGCACACCCTCCAATCTGTTTGTTACCAGCAATGATACCGGCTTTTTGAAAGGTTCCCTTATGCCCATCCAAAGCTCTTTTTGGTAAAAGCTTTGCCACATCTGATTTCTCTAATGTATACGCATCCGGATAGTGTTCTCCAAATCCTTTTGGGGATATGCCAATATTCTTACACACAACTGTTCCACTGTATTGTTTTCCTTCATGAAGCAGGTGTCCCCGTTTTAAAAACGCAAAAGTAACCGTTAAATCAGCAAGGAAAGCTTCATAAAATACAGCACCGTGATTGGAATCCAGACCGGAAGAAATATCTATGGCAATTTTATACCCATTCATATGATTAAGGTATTGAATCCACTCGTCATAAATATCCGGTTTTTCCTTTTTATGAAAGCCAGTTCCTAAAATGGCATCTACAATAATATCATATTCATTTTGCGGAAAATCTGTGCGAACCGGTATCTGCAATCTGGAAAGAATTGATGTTTGTAATTGGTTACCTTCGGAACAATGAGAAGAATTTTTAGCCCGGAAAAGATCAACCTGATAGCCTCTTTCCAATAAGATTCTTCCAAGTGCATAGCCATCACCGCCATTGTTGCCGTTTCCGCATACGATACAAACTCTGGATTTATCAGAAAAGCGCTTTTCTATTTCCTCACACACGGCTAAAGCGGCCCTCTCCATTAATACCGGTGAGGCCAAAAGAAAGTATTCCGACGTGTAGTTATCCACCTGTTTCATTTGATCAGTGGTAAGTAAATATTGCATATAAAACCTCTATTTTTTTAGTTTATTATCGTCCGGATTGTAGGTCATATCAAATATTTCAATGACTTCCGGTCCAAAGATATCATGCATATAAGCATACATTTCCTGATTTAACCATTCTTTTTCCTGCTTACGAATTACATTTTTTTTCAGTTCAATTCGAACCTTCGTAATCCAATCGGAAATTCTTAAAATCTCTTCTGTATTTTCAGCCATAGCTTTATAGCAGATATCCATGGTCTGTACCATTAATTGAAAATTCAGCTCATCAATCTGTTTTGGCAGATCCAATAACGCATCCTGACTTGCATCTATTTTATCATTGCATTCATTGATCAGACGTTTATGATCTTCCATTTCTTTATCTGTCAATGGCATATTATCAATTCCCGCAACAATCTCATCCATCAATTTCGATTTCAATTTTCGGATTTCTTTTACTTCCGTATTTAATTTCCCTTGTTTTACAACCAAAGCCTTTAATTGTTCGGCAAGCGCATCCGTATCCGGATGATTGTTGTGTTGTGTAAAAAGCTGATACCATTTGTTGTCCAATGTTAATATGGGAAGTTTTTTTCCTTTTAATGCTTCTTTAAATTCATTTTCTTTTGACGCCATCTTGCTACATCTCCCACGTAAAATCCGTTGTTATTTGCTTTTTCTGTGTATATTGTAAGATAATTTCATCAGGCTTTCTGATAAATGGACATTCTCAACCAGAACATAGTCCGGCACATCCAAATCAACATGTGCAAAATTCCATATAGCATAGACCCCACATGCAACCAAACGGTCTGCAACTTCTTTTGCCGCAGATTTTGGAATCGTTAATACACCGATATCAATGGCATTATCCTTTACAAATTGTTCTAAATCTGTCATGGGTAAAACAGTTATATCTTTAATCTTTTTGCCGATGATTTCTTTGTTAACATCAAATATTCCGGTAATCAGAAATCCGCGACGTTCAAAATTCATATAGTTGGCAATTGCCTGCCCAAGATTTCCTGCCCCAATTAAAACCAGATGATGTTTTTCATGTAACCCCAGTATATTTGCAATTTCATTATATAAATATTCCACATTATAGCCATATCCCTGCTGACCAAAACCACCAAAATTATTAAAATCCTGACGTATCTGTGAAGCGGTAACATGCATAATATCACTTAATTCCTGAGACGAAATCCGTTCTATTCCACTATCCTTTAATTCACCCAGATAGCGAAAATAACGTGGCAGTCTGCTGACTACGGCCTGAGAAATTTCTTTCGAATCCATTCCGAAAATCCCCCTGTAACTTTATGCCTATATTATAAGCCTCTGTTAAATTCTTGTCAAAAAAATCAAGTTTTTATTCGTAGATTTTGATAGTGGAAATGCTGTGGAGAATTTAGTATAATTCCAAAAGGATACTTGTTATCTGAAATATTTCACAAAGGGATGGAGAAAAATGATTTTATCCTGTCACGATTTATCAAAATCATTTCATGAAGAAATACTGTTTAGTCACTGCTCTTTTCATATTGAAGATAATGAAAAAGCTGCCATTGTTGGAATTAACGGTTGTGGAAAAACAACACTTATTCGTATGATTCTTGGTTTGGAAAAAGCTGACGAAGGTGTCATTACCTTTGCGAAAGATAAAACAGTTGGCTATTTGGCTCAAAACCAGGATGATATGGAGCAAAATAACACGATATATGACGAACTCTTAACCACAAAGGCCCATATCATCAAAATGGAACAGGATCTCCGTCTTTTAGAGAATAAACTTCATGCCGTTACAGATGAAAGTGAATTAAAATCTATCATGGAAAACTATGAAAATTTGTCGCATATTTTTCAGCTCGAAAACGGTTACGCATATCAAAGCGAAATAACCGGCGTATTAAACGGACTTGGCTTTACAAAAGAGGAATACAACCAGAGTATTGCAACACTCTCCGGCGGACAGAAAACCAGGGTTGCCCTAGGAAAAATACTGTTACAAAAACCGGATATTCTTTTTTTGGATGAACCAACCAACCATTTGGATATGGATTCCATCCGATTTTTAGAAAACTTTCTCTCCAATTACAAAGGTGCCGTTGTTCTGATTTCACATGATCGCTATTTTCTGGATAAAATATGTACCAAAATCATTGAAATTGATCATCACAATGTCACTGTTTTTACAGGTTCTTATTCCGACTATTCAGCAAAAAAGAAAATCTTAATTGCCAGTGCCATGAATGCTTATCTAAACCAGCAACAGGAAATTAAACATCAGGAAGAAGTCATTGCAAAACTAAAATCTTTTAATCGAGAAAAATCGGTAAAAAGGGCAAGAAGTCGTGAAAAAATGCTTTCAAAGGTTGAGCTGATTGAAAAACCGGCAGAAATTCATGATCAGATGCACTTCCAGCTCGTTCCGTCAAAAATAAGCGGAAATGATGTATTACATATGGAACATGTTGAAAAAACATATCAGAACAAGACTTTATTTTCCAATCTTTCCATGGATATCAAGCGTGGAGAACATGTTGCAATTATTGGTAAAAACGGAACCGGTAAAACGACTCTGCTAAAAATCATCAATGATTTAGTTACTCCCGAAGAGGGAAAAATCACACTGGGTACAAACGTTAACATTGGTTATTATGACCAGGAACACCATGTTTTACATATGGATAAAAGTATTTTCGAAGAAATCTCCGATGATTATCCGGACCTGACCGGTACTCAGATACGCAATACGCTCGCTGCTTTTTTATTTACCGGAGATGATGTTTTTAAAAAAATCAAATCATTAAGCGGTGGGGAACGTGGTCGTGTCAGTCTTGCCAAATTAATGCTTTCCTCATCAAACTTCCTGATTTTGGATGAGCCGACCAACCACTTGGATATTCAGTCAAAAGAAATATTGGAGCAGGCATTAAATCACTATGAAGGAACTGTTTTGTACGTCTCCCACGACCGCTTTTTTATCAATCAGACTGCTCACAGAATTCTGGATTTAGAAGACGGTCAGTTAGTTTCTTATCTTGGAAATTACGATTATTACATCGAAAAACACGGAGATATTTATTGTGATCTCAAGAAAAAA
The DNA here is from genome assembly GCA_016297945.1 of Lachnospiraceae bacterium. GTDB lineage: Bacteria > Bacillota > Clostridia > Lachnospirales > Lachnospiraceae > UBA2882. The sequence goes on from JAEDFR010000004.1 coordinate 9,485, forward strand.
GAGGATGTCACTTCCTCTTTAGAACGAACAGACGTTACCGAAAATAAATTGAACTGGCAGGAGCAAAAGGAAAATCAGGCACAAAAAAGAAAACTGGAAAATGCACTGAAAAAAACGGAAGAATCCATTGAAAAAATTGAAGCCCAAATCAGTGAATTAGAAGAAGAAATGGCAAAGCCCGATATTGCAACAAATATTGGGAAATTGTCTGAGCTATCACGTACCTGTGAGACACATAAAGAAGATCTGAACAAACTTTATGAAGAATGGGAAAAACTCTCCGAAGAGCTCGAAAATATCCGTGTATAAGCCTGTCGCCCTAACAGAAATTATATATCTTTGCCCACGGAATTTGACGAGGTTTCTTGGCAGTTCTTAGCGGCATAGGCGAACAAAAATAATGCCCGGTTTCAACTGTCTGAAGACGAAGTCTGAGTTTTGAAACCGGGCATTTAATATATATTTTGTGAGCATGCCGCTTAGAAATGCCAGAAACCGAAGTATGAAGTGGGCAAAGATATATAATTTCTGTTAGGGCGACAGGCTATGTCCGTAAAATTACGAATAATAAAAAGCATCTATTTTCTTAATAAATATAGATTGTCATTTAAGTCAAAGGCTGACATTTCTATCATTTCCCCCAGATATTTATCATAAATGGCAATATTGAATCCATCACAATTCATCGAAAAATCTGTTCCGTTTATTATAATGGAACTCTGACCGTCCGTTAATGCCCCCGATGATTGAATATTTAAATCAAGCGGAGCATGCTCTCCATCAGATAATAGCATGTGTGTCGAAATACCGGTCTCCGTTTTTTGTACACTTTCATTGGAATCAGAACTTTGTAATAAAACAGAGCCATCTTCTAATACCGCAAAATATTCACTCTGATTATCGGGTTCAAATTGTAAATGCAATGTTTGATTAAAATAATCCAAAGTTTTTTGATCCGGGGCATTTCCAAATTCATTTTTATACGTGATGAAAATATAATAACCATCTCTTGTTAAAAGCGGTAAATACACTTCAAATTGATCAGCACTTATAATTTCACATTTATTTTTCTGTCTTTCAAATAACCTGACGCTTTCCTTCCATTCATCATAAGCAGGATTATTTCTCTTATCCTCAAAAGTATAATGTTTTGTTAAATACTCTCCCATCAAAACAGAAACCTTTTCTGCCTGAAGAATATTAATATGTGCCTGTCCATCCAAAACGGTATTCATATTATAAAATGGGGTGCCGGTCTCCATTGCAATTTCTTCTACGGAATTATATAATTTTTGTCTTTCTGCATTTCCATTTGGTGTTTTGATCAGTAATAGCGGTATATTTTCTGTTTTACAAAGATCAATAATCCTGATAAGCCATTGGTTAGCTCTTTCCGGCAATGGTTCCTTTTCTTTTTGTGATACCACTTCTTCTTTTGCACTTGTTTCATATTCACCTGCAAAAATGAAAGGCGAATAACCCTTATTCGGATCTTTCTCATGATAAAAAGAGGCTTTAACCTTGTCCTGATATAAATCTGTCCATGTATTGTGATATTTAGCAATTGGAAAATAATAGGAATACCGCAACTCTTTTGGCACGCCATCCTGAATGGCATGCATTTTATTACGATTCATCGGTAAATCATCCAGATTGATATGCATAACCCCTTCATCTTCATAATCGTCCCCATATACAGTAAAAACATCTAACACAATGACTTTCGGGTGTTGCGTCCTGATTGCTTCTTTTATGTAATAATAAGATACCCATAAAGGCTGTTCATTTGCACAAAAATCATAAGATGTAATACCAAAACGGTCAAATAACACAGCAGGCGCCATGTCTGCGTACATTTGGCTCGAACCGATAAAAACAACATCCAATGTATCCGGCTCTTCTGCATAAAAGCCATCAATTTTAACAGACACATTATATTCCCCTTCCATCCATTTGTCTCTTAAGCGTTCTTGTGCAATCAGAAATAAGAAGGAAAAAATCAAAAAAAAGCATAAACATTTTACTATAAAGCGTAACGGTTTCATTAAAATCCTCCGTATATAAACTGGGCCGAATCATAACCGGGACCATATACGCCGGTTATCAGAATCAGAAAAATCAGGCAAAGCAATACACCCCATTTGAAAAATAATGGCTGTTTGATGAAATAATCACGAATTGCGATTTTTCTTTCGTGTAACAAAGCTACTGACAACATAACCATACCGGATAATAACAACAATCCCCATTCTTCTTCTTTGATTCCAAGCGTATATAATTCGCCGGACACAAAAATCCAGGGATTAAACTTTGTAAACATATGGAATACAATATAAACAGCCTTTTGAACCGATTCGGCACGAAAGAAAACCCATGCAATCATAACAAGGAAGAATGTAAAACACCGACTGACAAAAAGATGGGTAACACTGCCCTTTTCCGTGTTTGTGATTTTCATCAAGAAATTTTTAACAGGCTGCAGGATTTCTCCTGCCACCTGATAAAATCCATGTAAAAATCCCCAGATAAGAAAATGCAGTCCCATACCATGCCAAATTCCACTTACCAGAAATGTAATCATTATATTCACATATTTAAGAAGCTTACCTTTTCGATTTCCGCCTAAAGGAATATAAACATAATCTCTCAAAAAAGAACTCAGGGATATATGCCATCTTCTCCAGAAATCTTTGATACTGATCGCAAAATACGGATGGTTAAAATTCGGTTTTAAACAGATTCCAAACATTTGTGCACTTCCCGTCGCGATACAAACGCAACCGGCAAAATCCGTATATAACTGAATACTATATAATACTGCACCTAAAATTAAATAGAAGCCTTCATACATAGTATATTGATCAAATATTTGGTTTACAACCAGATTACACCGGTCAGCAATCACCATTTTCTGAAAAAATCCCCATAATAATAAATAGAAGCCTTTTACTACTTCATCTTCCAAAAAACAATGTTCCCGGAATAATTCTTCTCTTAAATCCGCATACCTTGGAATGGGACCTTGTAATACCTGTGGAAAAAATGTCATAAAGAAAAGATATCGAAAAAAATTGTTTTCTGCCTGTATATCATTACGATAAACATCAACCATATAAGCTATGGATTGCAAAGTATAGAATGAAATTCCGATAGGAACCAAAACAGCAAAACGATTCAAATTATGTGAAGTGATAAATAACAGATCGGAAGAAATCAGTTTCAATATCAACAAAATACTGATATTCAGCAAAATCGTGGCAAATAAAAAACATCTGGAATATCTCAGATACCGTGCATAAAGAAATGTGGTAACACAGGTAAACAGCATGAAAATCCACATTTTCCATGAGAATAGAGTATAAAAAAAGATACTAAAAACAAGCAGTGAAATCCACTGCCTGTTCTTTGGTATCAAATAGTACAGAATTAGTAATATGAATAAAGAAACCAAATAGGTTACGGAAATAAAATCCATTTTTCTTACATTTCCTCAAATGTCTTTCGTATTTCTTTGATAAAATTCTCACTATTTAAAACTGTAACATCTTTTAAAGATGTAATCAAGGCTAAATCCTTAGTCATACGACCGGATTCAATGGTAGAAAGTGTTGCCTTCTCCAGTTTATCTGCGAATTCAATCAAAGCATTAATGTCATCCAGTTCACCACGTTTGCGAAGAGCTCCCGTCCATGCAAAGATTGTTGCAACCGAGTTAGTCGATGTTTCCTCACCTTTTAAATGCTTATAATAATGACGCTGAACCGTTCCATGAGCCGCTTCATATTCGTATACACCGGAAGGAGAAACCAAAACAGAAGTCATCATGGCAAGAGAACCAAATGCAGAACTAACCATATCAGACATAACATCTCCGTCATAATTCTTGCAGGCCCAGATAAAGCCACCTTTTGCTTTCATAACGCGGGCCACCGCATCATCAATTAAGGTATAAAAGTATTCAATACCTGCTGTTTCAAACCTGTCTTTGTATTCTGCATCATAAATATCCTGAAAAATATCCTTAAAATTATGATCATATTTTTTAGAAATGGTGTCTTTCGTTGCAAACCATAAATCCTGTTTGGTATCCAATGCATAATTAAAACATGCTCTTGCGAATGAACTGATAGATTTATCAGTATTGTGTATTCCCTGAATAATACCCGGTCCGGAAAAATTATGAATCAATTCTCTGATTTCGTTTCCATCTTCATCCGTAAATACGAGCTCTGCTTTTCCGGCTTTGGGCACTTTAATTTCTGTATTTTTATAAACATCACCATAAGCATGACGAGCAAGTGTAATTGGTTTTTCCCAATTTTTCACACAAGGCTCAATTCCCTTTACAACAATCGGTGCACGAAATACAGTTCCGTCCAATGCGGCACGAATGGTGCCATTGGGGCTCTTCCACATTTCTTTCAGGTTGTATTCAGTCATACGCGCTGCATTTGGTGTAATGGTAGCACATTTAACGGCAACTCCGTATTTTTTTGTTGCCTCAGCACTGTCAATGGTAACCTGATCATTTGTTTCATTTCTGTGTACCAGACCCAGATCATAATATTCTGTTTTTAAATCAATGAAGGGAAGTAACAATTCATCTTTGATCATCTGCCAGAGAATTCTTGTCATTTCGTCTCCGTCCATTTCTACAAGGGGTGTTGTCATTTGAATTTTAGCCATACTTAAATCCTCCGTTTTGTAATTATATTAATCCAATAGACCTTTCTTGCAAATATTATCATATGCATTCAACATGTGTATTTTCGCAAGTTCGCAGGCTCTTTCACCATCTTTTTCTTTGATAGCTTCCATAATCTTTCGATGTTCATCATTGGAAGCACTGCTTCTTGCCCCCTGCGCAAGGGTCTGTTTCCGAATTCGATAAACGTACTGATGAAAATCCTTTAAGGAATGTTCCAGCATTTTACTCGCACAGGCTTCATACATGATTTCATGAAAACGATTATCTAACGATGCAATTTGTTCGGTATGACCTTTGGCGGCATGAAATTCAGCCAGATACACATTTTCTTCCATTTCCTGCATTTGCGCTTCAGAAATGTGCTCTGTTGCCCATTTTGCACATAAGCCTTCTAACTGCGCCCGAATCATATAAATATCTCTGACATCTTTTGATGTAATACCGGTTACATAAGCACCTTTGTTCGGAACAATATGGATAAGACCTTCCAATTCTAATTGGCGAAAGGCTTCCCTGACAGGCGTACGCGACACCCCCAGTTCTTCGCCGATTGCAGCCTCGCGCAATTCATCATGTTCTTTGTATTTACCGTTTAAGATATCATCCCTAATTTTGTGAAATACACGTCCCCGTAAGGAATATTTATCACTTATTTCATCTGAAAAAAATTTATCACTCATAACATTCTTCCTGCCTGATGGATAAATGAATTGTTCTGTATCATTGTATACAATCTATGTGTTTCTGTCAATGAAAGCCTTTTACGTTAAGGTATATTTTTCAAATATTTTTTTACAGTCAATCATTCCGTATCCCTGCTGATTTCTTGGTGCATTTACACTTGAAGTTCCCATACGAATTATATTTGCAACATTATCAACCGGAACATTTCCCAATAATTCCATTAAAGTGGCTGCCACACCACTGATAATCGGGCACGACATAGAAGTTCCGCTTTTACTGGTATACCCGTGTCTGTTTTTGCCGGAACACGATACAATTTCAGTTCCCGGCGCTACCACATCCGGTTTCATCATGGAATAACAGGCAAAGCCTCTTCCTGAATATTGCTCACATAATGTATCTGACCTACTCTTATAATCGCCGTCATGACAGCCAACACAAAGTGTATAGTTCTGATTTCCCAGAATGGAAATACTGTTATTATCCGGACCTTCATTTCCCGCTGCGGTGACAATCAAAATATTTCTTTCATGTAAACGATACAAAAGGTCTTTTAGATGAAATAGTTTTACCGGATCTGTATAAAGACTACAGTTTTTGGAAACGGAAATCGAAATATTTACAATCCGGATAGAATACTCTTCACAATGCTCCAAAATCCACTCTAAAGCAGAAAGTAAGGTATCCACCTGTCCATTTCCCTGATGATTCAGCACCTTTAATACAATCAGATTACACCGGATTGCAATTCCTTTATATAAACCATTGCCTGCTTTTCCACTACCTGCCAGTATTCCGCAAACATGTGTACCATGTCCACTGTCATCCCGAATTCTATTAGTCTGTGTCTTTGTCAAATTCACAAACTCTATAATTCGGTGGTCAAAATCAATATGGGAACTGATGCCGGTATCCAATACACAGACATTGACACCTTTCCCTGTCAGCCCGAGCATTTCAATATATTTATAATGTATTTGTTTTCGAACTCTGTCCAAACAAAAAACTCCTGTTTTTATTATCATATGACAGGAGTTTTTAAATGCGATACACAAATATTCAATTTAAGAAGTTTTCTTTTTTCTTCGTATTACCGGATAGGTAAAACCTAAGAGCAGGAAAAAAACGCCAAGACTGGATAAGCCAAGAATCAAAATTAATTTCATATTCACATAGTCCCCAGTATCCGGAGTCTGATCAAGTCCGGATAATCCGGAAGAATTGCTATTCTTTTGAACAATTCTATTTTTTAATTCGCCCTCCGGTACATATAAAGCAAACGGCGAAAAATGAGAAACATCAAACGAAAGATATTGCTTACCGTTTTTTGTATGCAAAGTTCCAAATAAAACTTCCGGTTTCTTATTTCTATCCAGCGTAACAACACATAAATCTTTTCCTATCATTTGGCTTGGAACAGAAACCGTTATGGATATCGTATTTTTCCCCAACTGCTTAATCGGAATATGATTTGAGGGATCATTCATGGACAAATCAAAAAACACACAATTTGTATCATCTGTTTCACCATAGTATTGTTTGATTGCATCTGCCAATTCCAAAGAATTCTCATCTGCCTCTGAAAAATATAGATGATATCCGGATAAATCAATGGTTGAACCGCTTTGTGATACGAAAATATCTTCTTTCTGCCACTGCGCATGACTTACCTTCAATAAATCCTGCAGAGAATTTTCAGAAACCGTATCAGTCATCTGTGCGTATTGCACACTGCCGTTTGATAAAACCTTGTAGTCTTTCCCATATACCCTTATACTGTCGGGCAAAATTGTTTCATTCTTTGATGCATTTGATAACATTAGTGATGCTGTTCCCGCATCGAAATCAGTATGAAATACCATTCCCTGGAATCCGGAAACATCTTTATCTAATACTGTATTCAATAAAGAATCGGAAGTAATCGCCTCGTCAACAACTGCAACACTGATTCCATCAAATACCGGATTACGCTGTACGGATAGTCTGGTACTGGATTCCTCATAGGATAATTTAGGAACCGTGTCACCAAGAAAAATTACACTGTCAGAGTTAGAAGTTCCTCCGAATGCAGATACACCAATTTCACAAACAGAAGCCGGAATCCGAACCGTTGTGATAGGACATCCATAAAATGCACGGTCTTTAATAGCAGTCACTTGGTTCATACCGGTCACGGTTTCTAAAGCGGAACAGCCCCAAAAAGCATCCTCACATATCACAGATACACTATCCGGTATATTTACTTTTTGAATTTCTCCATGATTTTTAAAAACTCCGGCACCAACCTGTTTTATTCCGGAGGGAATATTTATGCTATTTGCATTCCCTTTATATGCTAACAAAATTCCATCTCCAACAATCAGAAAATCATCTGCATCATCACTGTGATACCAGTTATCAAGCCATTTTGTATAAGAAAAAGCATCTTCTCCTATTTCAGAAACAGAATTGGGAATCGTAACTTTTTCCAAATGATCACAATGATAAAATGCTGCATTACCAATTTTTGTTATACCATAGGGAATATTGATTTCCAATAATCCGGATCTTGCAAAAGCAAAAGAATCAATGTTTTTAATAGAAGACGGAATTTGAATATTTGATATTGTAGAATCACAATAAAAGGCCTTATATCCTATCGTATCCTGATTAACAATTGCATCATCCGACAAAACGAAAGCAGAATCATCTGAAACAAAACCTGAGTTTTCTCCTCCCAAAATGACAGCTTCATCTGTTTTCATGAGAACAACGGCCTGCCCCGATACGATTTTGGAACGACCTAGAACACCGGGACTGTCAACATCCCATTCTACATAATGTTCTACGTTGGACGCATAAGGTATATTCAATGATTTATTATCCTGATCTTTAACCGGATTTGTAACTGCATCATTCTGAGAAACCGAATCTTCATATTCCATATTTGCAGTAATAGATGCTTCAAAATCATTTTTAAAGCGTTCCCCTGCACTACCAGATTCTGCAATAATATTTAACGAATAGCATCCGTCAAATGCTTTTTCATCTATTTTTGTTACAGAAACAGGAATGGTGACATCCTTTAAACGCCGACAGTCTTCAAATGCTTTTCGCCTGATTGCACGAATACTGTAGGGTAAAACAATACTTTCCAGTCCGGATGCGTTGGAAAATACATAATCTCCAATTTCTTTTAAATTACTGCTGATATTCACATTTTTTAGATTAAAACAGCCCCAAAAAGCATATTTTTTTACCTCTTCTACGGAAGCCGGCATATTATACACCGAATTGGTTCTACCTGCTAAAACCTGATAAATAATTGTTTTTTTATTGTTATATAGCACTCCGTCTTCACATATAAAATTAGAATTACCGGATGCTATTTCGACACTTGCCAATCGATCACAACCGGCAAATACACTGGTACCTAGTACACTTAATGAAGTCGGAAGGCTGATATATTCCAATTTGTCACAATCAGCAAAAGCACCATTTTCAATTGTTGAACATCCCTCCGGAATAACAATACGACGAAGCTGCGTACATCCGCTAAAAGCACCATTTTCAATCGTTTCTAATCCACTGGGAAACGAAACACTGCTTAACGATATGTTTTCCGAGAAAGCCTCTGCACCTATCGTTTTTACACCATTAGGAACAGACACAGCATTTGCTGTGCCTGTATATTTTACTAACTTTGTGCCATCCATCATAAAACCATTATTGGCAACTGAAGATGCATTTGTTCCTAAAACCGGAATCTGAGTACAAACCAAAGCTGTGACCAAAAACAAGATTCCAATCAGTTTAAAGATTGTTTTTTTCATAAAAGCCAAGCTTTCTGCATTATTTTTGCAATATTTCAACTCTTTTACAGCTCCCGATAGGATAACAATTATGATTCGGGAATTGTAACATCAATTAAATCGGTATCACTTTAACAACCTTTTTCTTACTTCCTTTTAGAAAGAATAAGATAACAGACATCAACCCAAGTCCAATGGATAAAAACCACTTCGGATGGATTGGATCACCAGTTGTCGGTGTAACATCCGAGCCGTTCAAGGATGCAGTCAAATTGTTTAAGTCCACATAAATGGTATACGGAGAAAAATGTTTTGCTACAAATGAAATACAAGGAACTCCGTCAATCGTCGTAAATCTTGCATCCAGTTTTTCCAAGGTGTCACCATTCACAACCGAAGCAGCTTTATTATTGCCACCATACGATACCAAAGCATCGGGAATCGGCATGGTTATCGTAACCGATGTATTATCCAGATTTTGTATTTTACTGGTTCCGGTTTTATCATACAGACTAATGTCCATTGCAAAATAACGGATATCATCCAAACTGCCGTATTCATTTAACAATGCCTGCTCAACAGCAGCTTTCGCAGAATCACTATCCGAAATTTTCACGACAAAATCATCTGTGGAACCACTAACCGATGCAGAAGCCAAATCCGAGTTGGATATTCCGGGTTTTGAAACAATAACATTTGTATTTCCGTTTCCGGTGTTAGTTGAACTGTTTCCACTTTGGGTAGAATTAGAGGTTCCATTACTAGAACCATTTGTACCGGAATTACCATTTGCATTAGTATTTCCTGTATTACTGTTGTTTGTATTTCCTGTATTACCGGCTCCTGCATTATTGGCATTATTAGAATTATTTGGAACTGAATTTTCGGGTGTTGGATTATTATTTGCATTGTTATTATTAGTACCCGATGAATTCGAATCTCCATTGTTTGAATTACTATTTTCGTTATTCGAATCCGAATTCTGATTATTGTTATTCCCTGAATTCGAACTATCAGATGACGAATTACTCTTAAACTGCGGATATACATCTAAATCCGAAATGATATTATCATACTCAGGAAGCCATCCTGTAAAAGTATAGCCATCCATTTCCGGTGTGGTATTCGGTGGCGTTGCAGCGGCCCCCTCTTTTACTGTTTGTGTTTTAATGGCCATCGTTCCATCAGCATTAAAAAATCTTACTGTATAAACAGGTTTATTATCATCTTCATCATCAGTTGGTGGTGCCGTAACATATTTAGGATAGATTTTTAAATCGGATGTTACGTTTGTATAATCCGGCATCCATTTTTCAAAAACCATACCTTCTACTACCGGAGGTTCCGGAGGCACTGCATCCTCTCCTTCATAAACCTTTTGCACTTCACCTAAAGGATTATTATCATTGTCATAAAATTGCACATAATACGGATGCGGAATTCGATCCTCTGTTCCAAATCCATACTTCGTTGCAAACGTGTAAGCCGCTGAAGGAACTTCACATTGGATATTTAATCCCTTTAGCATACTATTATTAGAAACACTTCCTTCAGTAAATGCATTCTCCGGAATCAACACAACACTGGACGGAATTCGAATATCGGATAATGCTGTATTTAAAAAGGCAAAATCGCCAATTGCTTCTGTTCTATCCGAAACTTCGCAATAGTTTAGTTTTGTACAGTCTGCAAAACAGTATTCCGGTATTTCTTTAATATCAGCATCACCAAAATATACCTGTGAAACATTGCCACATCCTCTAAAAGCTCCGGGTCTAATCTCCGTTACATTTTCAAATTCGTTTTCACGAACCTTTCCGGTACCGATTCTATCGCCTCTACTCTGCAGACATTCAATAATCGTCTTTGTCCCGTCTTCATTGATTTCATAGATGATGGCATTTTCACTACAAGCAAAATTCGGATTATTACCACAATTTAATTCTGTCAAAGAAGGACAATCATAAAACGGAACAGCTCCCATCTCCGTTAACGTATCTGGAAGGCTGACAGAACTTAACTGAATACAATTATCAAAAGCATGATCACCAATTCTTTCGCCTTCTTCAGTATTGGAGCTTCTCATAATAAAAGTCTGCATTTTCGTGCAATCCATAAACGCTTCATCCGGAACTTCCTGTACTGTATTTAATACAACACTGGCAAGATAATCCCTTCCCTGGTATACATCCGCATTCATTCCCATGACACCGGCAGGAACTGTTGCACGCATAACCGCATCTATAACAGCCTGTTCATCTTCGGTAGGTTCTCCACCGGATAAATATTTAGCATAGGCATCTCTAACAAGAGCATTTTCTTCATTCGCCTTATCCGGATTAACAGCTCTTAATAGACTATATTCTTCCGTACCGTCAAACTGTTTAAACGAAGGAGCTTTAATGAGTGTGGGAGTTGCCTTGGTAATGGTATTTGTCACGGGGTCTTTTTCCACAACAAGCTCAACCTGCAAATTGGTAGGGAATGCGCTGGTATAGGAAATATATTTTGTTGTTGCAGATGACGCATTATAATTATTTTCCGGTTTCATAGCATAGTTAAACGGTTCGCTATCCGGAGAAATCGTACCGATGAAACGCAGTGGAATATCGTTTTCAGTTTTTGTTTTAAACGCACCTTCTCCAATAGATGCTACATTTAATGCATTACCAAATTCAACAACCTGCAAACTTGTACAACCCTCAAATGCATTTGCAGCAATGTCTGAAACAGTAGACGGTATATATAAATATTTAATTTGACTCTTCTGGTTGAAAGAAGAAAAAGTGTCTCCATCAATTGCATTAATCGAATGATTGCCGACTGCTTCCGGAATTTCAACAATGGACGCATCCCCACTCTCCTTGTACAAACCGAAATGGATCAATTGATTTTGTTCATTGACAGTAAAGAAGTAATTATTTTTTACACGCTCATACTGTCCTTCATAACCATCATCCAAATACCCAACCGAATATTCATGCTCACATGCATATATGTAGGCATTGGAATTACGATAAGCTACAATCGTAAAACGATCATCCACTTCAAAATCATTAAAGGGTGAAAAAGAACCCAGATTTTCTGCACCAAAGGTACAATGATCGGTCTGATTAATTTTCCCGACATTAACTAAATCTGCATGTTTATAGCCGTTTTTAGTACTGGACGGTGGCTGTTGAAAATTACAGTCAAATTTTGTATCCCTATTAGGAACCTCAACTCTAAGGAGATTGGAACAACCGGTAACATTTGTATAGGTAAAATCACCACCATTTATAGACAAACCTAATGTTTTTAAACCGGTACAACCGTATAACAAATATTTCATGGCAGAAATATTAGCCCGATCAAGTTGGTTTGGAAGATATAATTGTCCCAAAGAGGTACAGTTATAAAATACACCATCTCCAATATGCATCAGATTCGTATTTCCATCCTGATTAGAGCCATAGAGATTCGCTGCTGATAAAGCAGTACAATTCATAAAGCAACCACTGCCAATCTGCTCAACCTGGTCCGGAATGGAAATCGAAGTCAGATAAACACAATTGGCAAATGCATAGGATCCAATCTCTCTTAAGTCCGTAGTATTGCTGTTAGAAAGTGATACAGTTGTCAGACGATTACAACCGTCAAAAGCATGATTTCCAATACTGACAACCTTATTAGCAACGGATACGGATGACATCTGACAGGATTTAAAGGCGTTATTTCCTATCGCAAGAATATGCTCCGGAATTAATACGGAACTGAAATTTCTGGCTCCTTCAAATACACCGGCATCATCGGAAACAGGATGCAGTTTATAATCACTTTGTACTTCATAGCTTTTAGAACCGATATATCGCACATTCAGTGCCAGCTGTTCTGATAATACATAATCTGAGCCACTCATTATATATAAATTTTTACCATTCCACGTATCATAATCAGAAGACAGACACTCGGCATATACAGCATCAGAAACAGGAATACCATTTTCAGAAACGACGGCTTCCTGCGCAACATAATATAACAAGTCATCATCTGAATTAACAGCCTGCAGTTTATAGGATGAATTATATAAAAAGCAGGGAACATTATCAGGAATAATCAGGTTAGAGGATGCATAAGAACTCTGACTGTCATAGTACACCAAAACACCGGCGATTTCCGCGCTTCCGGTACGCATAACACTGGCAACACCAAATAATCCATCCTGACTAAAATAGGTTTTGGCTGAAGAATAATCCGGAATCACACCGGTACCAGTACCACTGTCATAATCCGGATGCGCATCGTACGCCTCTGTCCATGTTCCGACCGGATCGCTGGGATCAGCAGCCTGAGAAGGTTTAACCGGTATGAGCGCAACAATGATAGCAGAAACCATAAAAATACCAGACAATGTTCCTAAAACCGTCCTCCTAATTTTATGATTGGATTTTTTTACGGATTTTTCTTTTGCTCCCTTTGCCATTTTAAAAATCTCCTTTTATTTCACGCGTTTTGCAACAACTACAAAACGACCGTCTTTTTCCTCATAATCACATGTCGACAAGGTCAATAGATGATCCCCGTACTCTGCTTTTACTCCGGTATCATATAATGACAATGCTTCCATTTCTTTCATATACGATTGAAATTCTTCTTCTGAATTCGCATCATAAAACTGATAATATTTAAAAACAATTTCATCCTGTTGATAGACACGGGAACGGAAAACATACATCACTTCATATGTTCCTTCTTCATAAAGCGTATCAAACCGGATTTCTTTATGTTTTTCGTAGAAAGATTGATCGGCATACTTGTCTAATGAGCCAAACATCTTTCCGGATTTCATATTATGACCATAAACAATATAATTGGTTCCCGGATTGGTAATATCACAGTGGGAATCCAAAAACAATGCGCCATTTCGATCTTCTTCGAGTTGAATATTATGATTTAAATAATACTCATTGTCCTCCGTCTGCATGACAGGATAATCTATAATTGTATCGGCAATATTCAGCCATCCGATTAGTGTCTTATTGGAATTATACAAAGATTTATACTGGTCAAGTATTTTTAATATCTTCTTTTCTTCACCATTTGAGATTTCAATTTCTTGATCCGCATACATTCCGTTAACAACCGTATTCTCTTTCAGCCTTGCCAGACGCTCACTTTCTCTGTCAACTTTCCATGCGTCATAACAGTAATACGAAAAATACCCAAGACACAATACAGCTATAAGAAACAAAAGAGTCAGAAGTGTTTTTCGAATCATCATTTCCTTTTTTGTTAATACAATGACTGTTTTTGATGATTTTACACTCTTTTCCTTCCTATTCTTTTTTTGGCTGTTACTACTGCCATTTTTTACATTTGCTTCTAATCTGTTTTTACTTTTTATCTCTTCAACTTTTTGAAAAATACTGTCATCAAAGGCTTTACCGATATCCGTCTCAAAACTGATATCTCCCGTTTGCATTTGTGAATATAAATTCAGGACATCCTGTTCGTTTGATAAATTATATTTCTTTTTTATAGCATCTATTTTTTTTAAATCTTCATTTTGTTGTTCTCTATAGGAAGACATATAAAAAGCTCCGTTCAGACATAATATCCGCAATTTTATATATACTATTTCTATTTTACAATATCTTGAAATATTATCAAGCAAAAAATCAATATCTAGTGCATTTTTCATGTTATTTTTTTATATAAATCTATGAAACAATGACATGCTGTCATCATAAGATAAAGCATAAGATATAATATGGAGGCTTAATATGAGCGATTTAACGGCAAGTCAATGTGGATGCAGTACAAGTGACAACGGATGCTGCAATATTTTAATCTGGATTATTCTTTTATCCTGCATTTGCGGAAAAGACAGCGGAGGCTGCGGTTGCGGAATTGGCAACGGATTTTTCGGTAACGGATGCGGTTGTGGAGACAACAGCATTATCTGGATTATCTTATTGTTAGTATGCTGCTGCAATAACTAATCCTGATAAATGTGATAAAACTTGCCATGCAAGTTTTATCAGTGAATGAGTGACGTGCAAATGTGGTGTACAAACGCACCCCATTTGCCTTGTCACCATTAAAGAACGGGAAAGGAAGACCAATTTTCCTTTCCTGTTTTGTCATAAGTAATAATATGATTCATACAATTAACATAGGACAAAGAAAAGGAAGACTCTTTATGGAAAAGGATCCGATACTGACATTTGATACGCTCTTTTCATTCCCTCAAATTCAAATTATGAAAATTGCGCTCCCTTTTTTTCCTTGTGAATATATGCATACATTTGCCATATATATTAAATTCGCTGAATTAATCAATACCATAAAAATGAAAGAAGTTTCCTTTAGAAGCTTCTATTCTGATATATCTAAAGAAAAAAACGCTGATGATTATGATAATATCATTTGTTTATTTGATAGCATTTCTCCCTATTTATCCGGTGCACAAAATGATCAATTCAGTCGGATAAAAAATCTGATAAACTCTATGAAGCAACTGAAAGAAATGCAGCCTTTACTTGATATGATGATGGCAATGCAGGAAAATTCCGGCGGAATGAATAATGAAAGTATCTTAAAACAATTTTTAAATGATGATCAAATGGCCATGTTTGAATTTTTTATGAATCAAGAAGAAACCGATTGTGAAGGAGGTATGAAGCATGGAACGGCAGAAATGGATGAATGATATACGATTAAAAGACATAGAGACAAATAAACTCGATTTTTTACAAAAACTGGTATTTGAAAGCAGTAATCTGACAGAAAAACAAAAAATACCTTTTTTAATGGCTTTGGCAAGCAAAACACAAAAAGATAAGGTGAAATTTTCAAGAGAAGAAACCTTGGAAATCATTGAAGTATTAAAAGATTACAGCACGCAGGATGAATTGCAAAAAATAAACAGCATTTTAAAAATTTTCCATGAAAGATGACTCAATTTGTTACCTGATGAATGAAATCATGCTTTAACTTTTCTCATTTATTTCTCATGAAATATAGAAACAATGAAAAATGACCACGGACTGTATAATCAATCTGTGATCATTTTCAAATTTTACTCTTTATTTTGCAACAATGTTGATAATTCTGCCGGGAACATAGATTTCCTTTATGATATTTCCGGAAAGCTTATCTCCCAATGCTTCTTTACCCTGTGCAATGACATCTTCTTTTGCAATGTCTTTCGCTACAGAAATAACGACTTTGGTCTTACCATTAATCTGAACAGCAATCTCAACTGTATCTTCTACCGTTTTTGCTTCATCATATTCCGGCCAGGTCTGCTGATATAAACGACCGTCGAATCCAGCGATACTCCATAACTCCTCTGAAATGTGAGGTGCAACAGGATTTAACATGATAAGAAATGCTTTATACTCAGCTTTATTAATAGCTCCTTTTTTGGCAATATCATTTAATAAAGTCATAAGTGCCGCAATTGCCGTGTTATATTTTAAGGATTCGTAATCATTGGAAACTTTTTTGATTGTCTGATGCATCTTGGTCATCAAATCATCAGAATATTCATCTCCATCAACTAAGATATCCTGTAATTTCCATACACGCTCTAAGAATCTGCGACATCCCTTTACACCATTTTCAGACCAGGAAGCGCTTAAATCAAACGCACCAATAAACATTTCATAAGTTCTTAACGTATCAGCACCGTAATCTCTGACGATATCATCCGGATTTACAACGTTTCCACGGGATTTACTCATCTTCTCTCCGTTTTCTCCAAGGATCATTCCATGAGAGGTTCTCTTCTGATACGGTTCCGGACAAGGTACCACGCCCTGATCATATAAGAAACGATGCCAGAAACGGGAATATAATAAATGCAGGGTTGTATGTTCCATACCACCGTTGTACCAGTCAACGGGCATCCAATACTTTAATGCTTCCTTACTTGCCAGCTCTTTATCATTGGTAGGATCGGTATATCTTAAGAAATACCAGGAAGAACCAGCCCACTGAGGCATGGTATCCGTTTCTCTCTTGGCCGGACCGCCACAACAGGGACAAGTTGTATTTACCCAGTCTGTCATGGCAGCAAGCGGTGATTCTCCATTGTCGGTAGGCATATAGCTTTCCACTTCCGGTAATAACAGTGGAAGTTCACTTTCATCAAGCGGTACATAACCACATTTTTCACATTTTACAATCGGAATAGGCTCTCCCCAATAACGCTGTCTGGAGAATACCCAGTCACGTAATTTGTAGTTAACCTTTGCATGACCGATACCGTTTGCTTCCAGATATTCAATCATTTTTTCTTTTGCATCGGCTACATCCAGTCCATTTAAGAAGCCGGAATTTACCAGTTTGCCGGTTGCGACATCAGTATAAACTTCTTTCTGAACGTCTTTGCCGCCTGCTACAACTTCAATAATGGGCAAATGAAATTTCTTTGCAAAATCCCAGTCTCTTTCATCATGTGCCGGAACTGCCATAATAGCACCGGTTCCGTAACTCATAAGTACATAGTCTGATACAAAAATCGGGATTTCAACATCATTTAAAGGATTAATAGCCGTCAGGCCATCAATGCAGACACCGGTTTTGTCTTTTGCAAGTTCACTACGTTCAAAATCGGATTTTTTCGCAGCCTGTTCTCTGTATGCAGTTACATCATCCCAGTTTTTAATACGATCTTTATATTTATCCAAAATCGGATGTTCCGGGGAAACAACCATATAAGTAACACCGAATAACGTATCGCATCTGGTTGTATAAATCGTCAGCTTTTCATCAGTATCTTTGATTTTGAAATCTACTTCCGCACCGGTAGAACGTCCGATCCAGTTTTTCTGGGAAACCTTTACTCTTTCTATATAATCAACAGAATCAAGACCATCAATCAGCTTGTCCGCATACTCTGTAATCTTTAACATCCACTGGCTCTGTGCTTTTCTGATAACCTGGGAACCGCAACGCTCACAAACACCGTTTACAACCTCTTCATTCGCCAGACCGACCTTACATGAGGTACACCAGTTAATCGGCATTTCCGTTTTGTATGCAAGACCTGCTTTAAACAGTTTCAAAAAGATCCACTGTGTCCAATGATAATAATTCGGATCTGTTGTATTGATTTCACGATCCCAGTCAAATGAATATCCTAAAGAGTGTAACTGATTTTTAAAACGTTCTACATTGTTTGCAGTAACAATCTTTGGATGAATTTTATTCTTGATTGCATAGTTTTCTGTAGGTAAACCAAAAGCATCCCAGCCCATAGGATATAAAACATTGTATCCCTGCATTCTTCTTTTACGGGCAACGATATCCAGTGCCGTATAGGGTCTTGGATGACCTACATGTAGTCCCTGTCCGGACGGATAAGGGAATTCAACCAAAGCATAAAATTTTGGTTTTGAAAAATCTTCACCAACTTTAAAAGCCTTTTCATCATCCCAGACTTTCTGCCACTTGGTTTCGACTTCTTTATGATTATATGGTTCTGACATGTTAAAACTCCTCTCTCTAAACCTATTAAGCCTTGTTAATTCTAGTCTATTTACTATCAGAATGTCAAGACTTTCAGCGGTTTAATTCGATTGCATTCAGATTGCATTCATTGTTTGAATATCAATATGTTACATTGACATTACAAAATAATCCGAATAAAATAAAAAGTGCATACTATAACGGAGGTTTCCATACATATCATGAAAAACAACACTTACGCTTTTGTCGGATTTGGTTTAATTGCAGGTTCCATTGCAAGAGCCATCCGTGAAAACCATCCAAACGCAGAAATCATCGCTTTCAACCGCTCTTTACCATCTCTTGATCTGGCAGCAAAAGAAGGCGTTTTAAACGAATACTATCAATCTCTTGATGAAACTTCATTATCAAAAATCGGACAATGTGAGTTTATTTTTTTATGTGCACCGGTTGAAGCCAATAACCGCAATTTAGAAGCTTTGGCTCCTTTTGTATCACAAGGCAGCATCCTTACAGATGTTGGAAGTGTCAAAAACAGCATCCATGCAAGGATACGCGAACTTGGCTTACAAAACCAGTTTATTGGCGGACATCCCATGGCCGGAAGCGAAAAAACCGGTTTTGCAAATTCCAATTCCAAAATTTTGGAAAATGCGTACTATATTCTTGCTCCGGAACCCGGTGTAAACATTGAACGCGTGAATGCTTTGCGTTCTCTTACCTTAGAAGCACATGCGATTCCTCTTATCATCAAACCGGAACTGCACGACTACATTACCGGTGCAATCTCTCATCTTCCACATGTGATTGCGGCTTCTCTTGTCAATTTTGTACATCAAAAAGATGATGATGGTTTTATGAAGCTGATTGCAGCCGGAGGATTTAAAGATATAACCCGTATCGCTTCTTCCTCACCGGATATGTGGAAATCCATATGTTCTTCCAATAAGGATAATATTTTACAATTACTGACGGACTATATTACATATTTAGAGCAAATCAAAGATACGATTCATTGTAAAGAATTTGATCAGATTTATTCCTTCTTCGATTCTGCAAAGAATTACCGCGATTCTTTTACCAATGTAGGAAGCGGACCGATCAAGAAGACGTTTGTCTTTTCTGTAGATGTGGATGATAAAGCAGGTGCGATTGCTGAAATTGCAACTGTATTGGCAAAAGAAAATATTAATATTAAAAATATTGGAATTAATCACAATCGTGAAATCCAACAGGGTGCTCTTGCAATTGAATTTTATGATGAAGCAGCCATGCTACTTGCAAAGCATATTTTAAAGGAAAATAGTTATTGTATCTATTAGTTAAGTTAAATCAAAATAATTGTAACATTGTAATATAAAAGCCCATTTCTGATATATTGTAATACCATAATGATTAAATATATCAGAATCGGGCTTTTCTATATTTCCATATCAATTTGGAACAATATTTGCACTCATAAGATCTTCCTGCTTAATGACAATATCAGTTGCAATTTTCAACCTGCTTTGTAGGATATTTATATTATAATACTAAATACCTCTAACCTCACTTGCCGTATTTTTTAATCTCTGAGAAGTATTTTTTGTTGCCAAAATTACAACTTTTTTTTCTTGGAACGAATATACTCTGCCACTTCAGAATAATCGCCATCCCTTGATGCAATACAAATAATATCTATAGATTTATTCGATTCTAAAATAGACTTGATATCTTCGATGATTTTATCATCTCCCATATTGATAATCCTCCACTAAAAAATAATCTTTCTGACACTTCAACTTTGTATCTACAATCCAATTGTTATAACAAATAGGATAATTTTACGTATTGCTTGCAAATTGTATCAGCTATAAACTAGTTCCCCAATAAAAATAGCACAAAAGGAAGCTGAAACTATGCTAAATTATTATATGGTATTTTTTATCAATGTTATATATACATACTATTTGTGTTTATTATAACAGACTCTGATACTTTTTGTGAAAAATTCTAGACATTTTATAACTGCACTGATATAATCAATTCATTCTAGGAACATTTCTGACCATCTCGGTCGCAATTCCCATGAAACAAAATATCTTATACAACCATCGAAAGACAGTTATAGTTTATTATATACCACTACTCTGTCTTCTCACAAAAGAAAGGAACACGTCTATGAATGCACCTCATTTTAACACATCTTCCAAATCAAATCAGATCATCATTACACTCGATCAGGTAACCGGACCAGTACAGATTCCCATGACAAATGACTATCTTTTCCGTGCATTATTACAAAAGAATAATCATGTTTTAAAAGGACTCATCTGCTCTCTTCTACATCTAAAACCGGAAGAAGTAATATCTGTCACGATTCTTAATCCCATTGTACTCGGAGATTATATTGACAACAAAGATTTCGTTTTAGACATTCGCTGCCTGCTCAACGATAACACCATCATTAATCTTGAAATGCAGGTTGTTAATCAGCATAACTGGCCGGAACGATCCCTTAGTTATCTCTGCCGCTCTTTTGATCACCTTCAAAGCGGAGATGATTATATCCATGTAAAAACAGCAATTCAGATTGGAATTCTGGATTTCACACTATTTCCGGATGCCCCGGAATTTTATGCAACATATATGATGACAAACATCAAAAATCACCAAATCTACAGTAGCAAACTGCGGCTTTCTGTGCTAGACTTAACCCATATAGACCTTGCAACAAAGGAAGACCGACTTTTCCACATTGATTATTGGGCTTCCCTCTTTAAAGCCACAACATGGTAGGAAATTAAAATGCTTGCTCAAAAAGATTCATTTATTAAAGAAGCATCCGATACGATTCTGCAGCTTTCGCAAGACGAACAGATTCGCCAACGCTGTGAAGCAAGAGCCGACTATTTATTTTGGCAAAGAGTTGAGGAAGAATACAAAAAAGAACTGGAGGAAAAATATCAAAAAGTATTATCTGAAAAGCAACAATTGGAAAAAGAAAACTTAGAAAACAGAGCACGAATTAAAGAATTAGAGTCGCAATTAGCTATAAATAATTCATGAATTTGTTAATGCAGTAAGTCATGTAATAAAAAATATATCTTTACTCGTCGCATTTTACTCTGTTTTGTGCTTTTCTTAGTGGTATAAGCGAGCAAAATTAATGCCTGATTTCAACTGTTCGAAGACGAAGTCTGAGTTTTGAAATCAGGCATTTAATTATTCTACTGATTACTATTTACTGTATCATAAATTTCAATTCTTGCAGCATCCATTTCCGGCATGCCGATAAAAATACCACCATATTTAAAAGCATCTTCATCTTTTTCGATACGGACAATTTCGACAAATGCATGAATGACCTCTTTTGTCCAAATTGTTAAATATGCTTCATAAACAGCTCCGATTTCCAACGGTATCGTACAATAAAAACCAAGTCCGGTCTTTGAAACATCGGAAACTTCTATTGCAACATCCTGCTCTTTTTCATCGGAATTATCCAATCTTTTTAAAATAAGACGGGATGTTAATTCCAGACGTTTATTTCTTCTTCTTTCCATACCAGCCATAATTTTCCTCCTAAATCACACATGACATCATACATTACATGTGTTTATTTTATCGAAAAGATAAAAAAAATACAACACTAGATTATGATCATGGCATCTCCAAAAGAAAAGAATCGATATCTTTCTTTTACGGCAATCTCATATGCGTGTAATACATGTTCACGACCTGCCAAGGCTGAAACCAGCATAATCAGTGTGGATTCCGGCAAATGGAAATTGGTAATCAATCCATCTAACACCTTAAACCGATAACCGGGATAGATAAAAATTTCGGTATTTTCACATCCGGGATGCACGAATCCATCCTCATCAGCTGCACTCTCAATCGTACGACAGCTTGTCGTGCCGACACAAATGATACGTCCGCCATTCTTTTTGGTTTCGTTAATCAAATCGGCGGATTCTTTCGTAATCTCATAATATTCGGAATGCATATGATGATTGATCAGTTTCTCTTCTTTTACGGGTCGGAAGGTTCCCAGACCGACATGTAAGGTTACCGGGGCGATTTTAACTCCCATAGCCTGAATTTGTTCTAATAATTCTTTTGTAAAATGTAATCCGGCAGTTGGTGCAGCGGCACTTCCTTCATACTTTGCATAAACCGTCTGATAACGGTTTTTATCCTGCAATTTATGCGTAATATATGGAGGCAGCGGCATTTCACCAAGTGCATCCAGTACTTCTTCAAAAATGCCTTCATATGAAAACTGAATTAAGCGGTTTCCTTCTTCCAGGATATCAACCACTTCCGCTTTTAATAAACCGTCACCGAATACGACTTTGGCTCCAATTTTCATTTTTTTACCGGGTTTTACAAGGGTTTCCCATTTATCATTTTCTTTTCTCTTCAACAAAAGAACTTCAATGGTCGCACCGGTATCTTCTTTTACACCATATAAACGTGCCGGAATAACCTTGGTATTGTTTAATACCAGGCAATCCCCCGGTTTTAAGAAAGAAGGGACTTCTTTAAATACATGGTGTCCTATTTCGCCTGTTTTTTTATCCAGTTTCAACAATCTGGAACTACTCCGATCCTCCAGCGGATCCTGCGCAATCAGTTCCTCGGGAAGATCAAAGTAAAAATCAGATTTTAATAATACTTGTTCCATAAAAATGAATTAACCTCTTAATTCAACATCCAAATCATTCTTCAATGTGCGGCAAATCTTATCAACGAATTTTTGAACGGAATCACCTTCAAACGGTTCTTCCTTGGGCATAAAGGTTATGGTATAAGCCATACTCTTCTTTCCTTCCGGAATACGATCGCCTTCATATACATCGAATAATTTCACATCTTTGATATATTTATTTGCTTTGCGGATACAATCCTCAACCTGTTTGAATGTAATATCTTTATTCATGAGGAATGCAAGATCTCGTTTTTCCTCAGCAAATTTTGCCAAAGGTTGAAAGGTTCTCTTTTTACCATACCATGCAGATAAAGCATCTAAATCCAGCTCCATGACATAAGCAGGAGTACGCATATCCAGTTCATCCTGAATATCATAAGCCACTTTACCAAAGAAACCGATATCTACTCCTTCACAAGATACACGAACAGCCTGATAAGGATGTAAAAATGATTTCTTCGTTTCTTCATATGCAAACGTTATATCCATACTGCTTGCAATTGTTTCAGCAATAGATTTCATTGTATAGAAGGATTCTTCATTGCCGAATATTGCAACACAAAGACGATTCTTTTCTTCCGGATACTCTGTTAAAGGTAAAGCTTTGGGAACAAAAATCTTTGCAACTTCAAATAATCTTCCGCTTAAAATACCATTCTTTTCATTTCTGGAAACAGCATTGAGCATGGAAGCAACAAGTGTTGTACGCATCAATGACAAATCCTGATTAATCGGATTCATAATTTTAATCGCATTTCTTTCCATTGCATCTTCGGGATATCTTAACAAATCCAAATCAGAAGGTGAGAAGAAAGAATAATGCATGCATTCATGAGCACCAGTCATGCAAAGTGTTTTCTTTAATGCAAGCTCTCCTTTTTGCTGCATGTTCAAACCGCCCATGGTAAGCTCTGCCGTAGGCATAAAGGTTGGAACAATATGGTCATAACCATACATACGGATAACTTCTTCCGCTACATCCGGATAACGCTCTACTTTGCTGTCTGCATTCGGAAGCATGTCTTCACGATATGCCGGAATCTGAATGGTCAATGCATCGCCATCTACAGTAGGATTGAAATGTAAATCTTTCATAACCTTACAGATATCTTCTGTCGGAACGGTAATACCAAGCACACTATTTACTTTTTGAATACTTACTGTCATCGGAGTCGGTTCGATTGAATTACCGGTATTCACATCAACATGTGTAGATGAAACCTTACCTGCACCTAACTCTTCAATCAAATGAAGAGCTCGTTTCATACCTAAAACGGTGGAATATTCATCCACACCTTTCTCATAACGGGAACTTGCATCGGAACTCTTTCCAAGACTTCTGGCAGTTTTACGCACATTGTCTCGTGCAAATTTAGCCGATTCAAATAAAACAGCTGTTGTCGTATCACGAATTTCGGAATTTAAACCACCCATAACACCGGCCAATGCTACCGGTTTAACACCATCACAAATGACCAGATTGGCATCTGTCATACTGTATTCCTGTTCGTCTAAGGTAACAATCTTTTCACCGTTACCCGCACGTCTTACGACAATTTCATTTCCTTCCAGATAAGAACAGTCAAATGCGTGCATCGGCTGACCGATTTCTTTTAATACATAGTTGGTAATATCAACGACATTCGAAATCGAACCCATTCCAACCAAGGCCAGACGACGTTTCATCCATGCCGGTGATTCTTCGATTTTTACATCATGTACATAATGAGCAGAGTATCTGGGGCATAAATCCGGTGCCTGTACCGTAACCTTAAATCCGTCTTTTGTAACATCTGTTTCTGTATAATCGGTTGCAGGCATTTTTAATTCTTTGGAAAGCATGGCAGCAACCTCTCTTGCCATACCCAGAATGCTCTGGCAGTCAGGACGATTTGCGGTTAATGCAATATCAAAAATCCACTCATCCAGTCCGGTAAGTTTTTTTACATCGGATCCGATTTCTGCATCGTCAGGTAAAACCAACAATCCATTGTACTCGGAACCGGGATACAAATCTTCTGTAAGACCCAATTCTACACCGGAACAGAGCATACCACAGGATTCATAACCACGTAATTTACCTTTTTTAATGGTCATAACACCTTCTACCGTCTTATGATCCTTTGCTGTAGCATAAACACTTGCGCCAACCAAGGCCAACGGGAATTTTCCACCGGCTTTTACATTGTCTGCGCCACAGCAAACCTGCATTTTGCCATGTAATCCGGCATCCACCTGGCATACATGTAAATGTGTTTCCGGAATCGGTTCACAGGATTCCACATAACCAACCACAATATTTGAAATATCTTTTCCTAATTCATATTTTTCTTCTACTTCAAAACCGGCGTCGAACATTTTCTTTTCTAATTCATCAACTGTTACGTCGCTAATATCAACATAGTCCTGAAGCCAACTCAATGGTAATATCATAATCTGCCTCCGTTTATTTTTCTGTAATCTGTTCTAATACTCTGATATCAGAATTGAATAATAATTTAATATTGTTAATACCGTATTTCAACATAGCAGTACGCTCAATACCAATACCAAAAGCAAATCCACTATATTCTTCGGAATCAATTCCACAGTTTTCCAATACCTGTTTATTCACAACACCGGCACCTAAAATTTCAATCCAACCGGTACCCTTACATAAACTACATCCTTTTCCGCCACATTCAAAACAACTGCAGTCTACTTCTACAGAAGGCTCTGTAAAAGGGAAATAAGAAGGTCTTAATCTCGTTGTGGTATCTTCCCCGTAAATTTTCTTTACGAATACGTCGAGCATTCCTTTTAAGTCACCTAAGGTAATTCCTTTATCAACGACAAGGCCTTCCATCTGGCTAAACATCGGAGAATGCGTTGCATCATCGTCTGATCGGAAAACTTTACCGGGGGATAAAATCTTAATCGGCGGCTGTTTTTTCTCCATTACGTGAATCTGACCTGCAGAAGTCTGTGTACGAAGTAAAAATTCAGGGGATAAATAGAAGGTATCCTGCATATCCCTTGCCGGATGATCCTGCGGTGTATTTAAAGCTGTGAAGTTATAATAATCTGTCTCAATTTCACTACCTTCATAAATTTCAAATCCCATACCGGCAAAAATGTCGATCAATTGATTGCGAACCAGGGTAACCGGATGAAGATTGCCAATCTTTTGCGGTTCTGCAGGAATAGACAAATCAATTTTTTCTTTTTCGTATCTGTGCTGAAGTTCTAAAGCTTTCATTTTTTCTTCCATTTCAGAAAAACGACCCAAAGCCCACTCTTTCAATTCATTGACGCTTTTTCCATAGCCTGCTCTTTCTTCCGGAGCAAGATTACGCATTTCCTTCATCAATTCACTGATTTTACTCTTTTTACCTTCCAGATAAACATTTTTGAATTCATAGAGCTCTTTTGAATTTTTCAAAACATTCAGCTCTGTTTCAATCTTTGCTTTTAATGCAGCAAGATTGCCAGTTAAGTTTTCCATGCCCTTACCTCTTTCTATATTTTTTATTCATTATGAAATTGCATTTTATGCCATCAAACCAATCAAGCACTCTGTGTAACCACTTCAATTTCTCTACGTAAAAAATCCCATAGCACAAAACATGCTATGGGACGAAATATTCCGCGGTACCACCCAAGTTCCCGGAAACCGGGCACTCATAATTCGATTAACGCTCGAACACGTTGTCTTCTACTACTGTGAGTACATTCAAAGACAAAGCTCAGATGGGAAATTCATTTTTTACGAGAACCGAAGGAAGCTTTCAGCCGGTGACTTCCTCTCTCTGCCGGTGCATAAAAAACTACTGTGCATCTTCATCGCTTTTTAAATATTTGATTTATATAACACATTCATTCTAATAATTCTATGAAAAAAAGTCAAGTTGCTTTTATAAACATCCTACTTCATAACATTTCAAATAAGCATACTTATACTTTTTTCGTTTCCTGTAATTTCATTTCTTTTTTTCACCAATTCGACCAATTAAAAATTCGGTTGCCGGCATCAGAAACTTACTGAGCAAGGCACCTAAAAACAAAAGATAAAAACCAAAATAAAACCATAACATCAAAATAGCGATGGTCGACATGCTTCCATATATACTGGTGCCGGAAAAATATTTAACATAAACAGAAAAAGCATAGGAAAAACCGGACCATGTAATAGCCACAAATACAGCTCCGACAACCTGCGTTTTCCAATCAATCTTTTTATTCGGAATATAGGTAAATAATAATAAAAAAAACAAGCACAATAAAATAAAAATAAAAACAATTTTTAGCTGAGAGAATAAAATATTTAAAAAAGCCAGTTCCGGTATTTTTTCACCAAATATCTTTGCTATACTTTCACCAAACACACCAACCACTAAAGAAACCAGTATTAACACAACCATAATAACAGTGTAAATACTTGCTCTTATACGTTGAAAGAAATAGTTGTAAGGTGCATAAGAGTGATGAATGGCATTCAATCCTCTGATAATAGCAAGCATACCCTTTCCGGCAGACCAAATGGTAACAACTGCAGAAATAGATAAGATCGCCGGTGATTTATCAAATACATCCGAAACGGTACTGACTGCAATCGGTACAAGATTTTTTGGTAATACCTGCGCCATTGCCGTCATAAGATCCGCCTCCGTTACAGGAGTATATGGTAATATAGAACATATCACTAATAACATGGGAATCAGCGATAAAAACATAAAAAATGCTGCTGAAGATGCATAAGCACAAATATGACATTTCGTTACCTCTGACGAAAAGTTTTTGACCAGTAAATATAATTTTTTCATCTTATAACTCCAAAACCTCAGCATTTTCAAAAAAGAACTTCAAAATATCGTTGCAAAGCCAGCCCTTATTCGCCATAGCTTTTGCACCATTCTGGCTCATACCAATGCCATGCCCATATCCCCCACCAGTTACCCGATAAGCAGATATTGAATTGGATGTTTCATCTATGGTGACGTCAATCACCGCAAATGCACTGGGTAACAGAGTAGATACCGTACTCTGACTTTGATTTGCCCGTATCACATAGTCACAGTTATTGGCAAGTACAGCACGTACATTGTGTTCTCCGATGACTTTTATGCATCCTTCCGGTCCACTAAGAAGTAACTCGTCAATCACACCGCCGTCTTCCCTTTTTACAACTTCCATTCTTTCCAGTTTTGTAAAAACCGGAGGTGTTAACGGTTCATACTCTCCTGCTTCATTTAATGTCGCAACATTTTTCGAACCCGCTTCATATCTTTTTAACAGGTTTTGGTTTAATCTGTCAATATTTAGTGCGGTTTTATAAGTCCATCTGTACCAACCTTCTCCGGATTCATAATCCGATGACTGAATACTTGATATATAATTCCGGAATATATCTTCATTCGTAATATCATCCGACAAAGTATCATCCGAAATATGTTTTGAAAGCATGTAGCGGTACTGGTCTGCATTACTTCCATGCCATGCATCAATATCAGTACCAAAACCACAAGACGTAGAATAATAATACACTTCCGCCGGATGATTATCAATTGTCAAAACCCAATCCTTCGTCTCTCTAATTGCTAACGTCGTATTCTCATTTTCTTTGATATTATTATATACCTGAAAAGCAGCACTGTCGTCTACATGCGCTCCATAAGACATCAATCCAGAATGAACCATTTTACCATATGCATAGGTTCTTGCACAGATGGCCTGTGCTTTCAAAGCTTCTGACGGATAAGAGGCCGGCATTTCGGATGGAACAACGGAATAAAGATATTCCTCTAATAACACTTCATTGATTAACAGTAAGCCATCATTGGTTTCTGTTATTTCAAAATTTCCTCTGTAAGACGGTATCCCTTGATCTCTTTGAATGGATAAAACAGAGGTTTTTGCGAGGTTCGTTTCCGGACGCACAAAAATTCTACCGCTTTTTAAAATTTCATCTCCAATGGTAACAGAAAACTCCTCTCCGGCCATGTGTCTTTCATTATTAACCAAGTAATCCTGATCACAGGACAACGTAATACTTTCATGATAGGCAGAAGCAAAATTGGTTGTTTTTATGACAACACGGATATTATCCATATTTTCTTCACGTGTGACCAAGGCCGCGACAATGACACCATCTTTGTTTAATACAAAATCAGCAAAATCATACCCGATTTTCAAATCTGCCTTTGAATAGATTTCCTTATTCCCATATAACTTGTATACAGGCAATTTTTGATTATACGCATAGGTTCCCGCTCCTTCTAATTCGATGCTATCATCGGATATACATAATAGCTTTCCGCTGACACTCTCTTTATAAAGATCCAGATAAGAAATCCTTCCGTTTGAAAAAAATACATCCGCAATATTTTCAAATGAATCATATATTTCGCCGTTTTCTGTTTTAACCGGTTCAGAAAAAGTATGCAAATTCAGACGATAATCCTGATACTCAATGAATAATGCATCCGGTTGATTGGAAACAATAAATGCAGTATTAATCTGAAAATCTTTTTGCTTCACATCATAATATTTGGATATATCCAGCAAAATATAATGATTACAAAATAAATACTTTGTATTTTGATATAACTGATTTTGAACCAGCCCTTCCTGCAAATCATATAATCCCTGCGTCAGGTTTCCAACCAGAATATTGTTTTCAGACTGCATATCATAATATGCCATAGACATATCATCCATCTGTACAAAAGAAGAAGTTGCTTCATCTAAAGTCTGGACATCTTTTCCATAGGCAAGAGGAATAATATCCTTTTTTGTTAATGCATTTTCTGCATGCAATGTATCCCATAGAGAATAAAAAAATGTAAAAAAGTCATCCGCAAGTATTTTTGATTGATCTTTGGAATAATCCACAAATAAAGCTTCCGTCTTCTTTATGATATCACCTTCCGACAAGGGATAAAGCTCTTTTAAAACTTCAATCATATACAAAGCTTCTGATTTTGTTAAATAAAGAGGAGTTTCTGTCGGCTTAGGATCATTCTTTTTCTCCTCCTTCTGACCTACTTTTTTACTATCATTTTGAAGATTCTTTTCATCTGGATTCAGATATTCGGAAATTTCATTTGTATTGATTGATTTTGTATAGAAATCCTCGTCCCTACAACACAAATAGGCAAATAATATGTAGGCATCCTCTCTCTCCATTAATATCCCGGATTTTTCGGATACATCTTTTCGTTTCATAAAAACAATAATCAGACTGATGAAAACAGCCAACACAAATAAAATACCAACCAGCCATAGAATTGCTTTTTTATTTTTTTTCATTGTAAATCTCCCAAACCGCGCAAAGACATTGTTAATGCACTTATTGCCATTCACTTATTGCATTAACATGAAAAAACAGCCCATTCGAGCTGTTTTTCATTCGTTCCCAAAATGTCGGCTCACGTATTTTGACGCCTAGCTAACGCCAGGTGGGCGACCTCACCTTTACTTCTGAAGTCCACTACACTTAATGGGAGGCGTGTCATCCGTAAAGTTTATTGGAATCCCGTTCAAATTCAATGTAGGTTCAAAACAACATGAGTTATCGAACATTTCAGGTAGTTTTATTATACGAAAAGATTACATAAAATACAACCGTTAATTATCTGTTTTCTTTGACAGTTTTTAACACTAAACGCCCTGTTTCTTTAAATAACTCCTTCGATTCGGGATCTAATTTTTTGACCGAATCGATTAATCCGACAAGATTTTTCAGCCGTATTTCACCAAGCTTTTTCGCTTCCGTTGATTCTAATGCATCAAAAATGATACCAACAAACTGTTTACGCTGTTCCAGTGTTAATTTATCCATACATTCACTGATTGCAAGGTGTGCAAGGGTCGCTTCTTTGGAAAGTTCTTTTTCTCTAACAAAGGAATTCCGGTTCAAACACCATGATAGCGGATTATGTTGCATAATGCCTTTTGCTGTACTCTTAACAACTACTTCATTTTGTCCATGCGTTAAAACATTTCCAATGATTGACTCATATGGTAAATACCAAAAGATTTTTTCACTGATATTTTGATACGAATCGCAGGAAAAAAAATCTTCCAAAAATCCCGGACCATCCAGACAATACACCTTTAGCAGTCTTTTTTGTCCGAGTTTCCCCCCTCTTACAGCACTATATACGGATAAATTTCCGCCTTTGGAATGCCCCATGATACGAACTTTACCCTTTAGTGAACGCAACACTTCACGATAGTATAATGCAGCTTCTTTTTGAGCCGGCAGCACATCTAAAAAAGCCATATTAAAATCTTCACGCCAACCGACAATGGTATCATCCGTTCCTCGATAAACGATGTAGAGTTCTCCGTTATTATTCTGAAATGTAACTGCTGCAAACTGTTTTTCATTTTCCTCATCAATATGATTTATATATCCTGATAAACGTAAATTTTTATATCGGTTGCACTGTGCCAAAGTCAGAAAAAGTGTAATTACCTCTTCCGGGATAATCAGGCCGGTTTTATGATATTTCTTTTCTTCCAAATGTGTTGTCAATAGTTCTGCAGCTTGACAAAAAGGAATCTGTTCCTTTAAATCAGATGATACGATTCTGTCTAATTCAACATATGTGGCCATACTAAGAGCTAATGCATCAACCTCATTAAATGGGTCTTGAAAAAATGTCAAATCTCCTCTCCAATTGAGATAATCATTGATCTTATTTGTCATCATTATCACTCCAATTTTCATAATTCTGACAGATTGATACGCACTTTGTTGGTATCATGGGGTCAAAATACCTTTTTGCCCCCAACATCATATCATTTATATTATATACATAAGTGAGTGGAAAAAAACTTTTCCCACTCACTCATCAATAACTCTCTTATTCTCACATATGAATCAACTATATTCCAAGAAATTTCTTAACAACAGATTCCATTTCTTCTTTTTCGCAGACTGTATCATGTAAAACAGGCGCTGTCCGGATTTCTTCAATTGCACGAGGAACATCCGTATTTGAAATCTTGGATAATTCATCAACCAAAGCAAAATCTTCCATGGAATCATACTTTTGGTCAATGGCCTTCATCACACTTCTTGTAAATTTATAAGGACTTGCCGTAGAAGCAATGATGGTTTTGGTTTCATCCTTTGTTTCTTCACGATACTTTTTATAAGCAGCTGCTGCAACAGCCGTATGCGTATCAATTACATAACCATATTGCTCATATAATTCCCTGATCATGTCAAAACATTCATCTTCAGAAGCATAACCACCAATAAAATCCTGAAGCTTTGCTCTCATATCAGATGTGATTTCATATTCCCCGTTTGATTTTAGTGATTCCATTAATTCTGCATTTTTAACAGGATCATCTCCTGCAATACGATAAATTAAACGTTCAAGATTGGATGAAATCAGAATATCCATTGAAGGGGAACTCGTCAAAATAAACTCACGGTTTCTGTCATATTTGCCGCTGGCAAAAAAATCAAATAACACTTTATTGTCATTGGAAGCACAGAGCAATTTCTGAATCGGAACACCCATATTTTTTGCATAATATGCCGCTAGAATATTTCCAAAGTTTCCGGTTGGAACCACAACATTCATTGCCTCTCCGTTTTTAATACGATCCTGACCTAAAAGCATTGCATAAGAATAAACATAATAAACAATCTGGGGCACCAGACGTCCGATATTGATAGAATTAGCAGATGAAAACTGGAAACCTGCTGCATCCAGTTCTTTTGCAAGCTCTGCATCTCCAAATAAATTTTTCACTCCGGTCTGGGCATCGTCAAAATTGCCATGAATACCAACAACATGTGTATTCGCACCTTTTTGGGTAACCATCTGTTTTTCCTGAATCGGACTTACTCCGTTTTTAGGGTAAAAGACAATAATACGTGTTCCTTCTACATCGGCAAATCCGGCTAAAGCTGCTTTTCCGGTATCTCCACTGGTCGCAGTCAGAATGACAATTTCATTTTTTACTTGATTTTTCTTTGCTGATGTCGTTAAAAGATGAGGCAAAATCGATAAAGCCATATCTTTAAATGCGATTGTCGCACCATGATAAAGCTCCAGATAATATGCGTTACCAGCTTCCGTCAATGGTGCAATTACTTCTGTATCAAACTTATCATCATAGGCTTTGTTTATACAGGATTTTAGTTCTTCTTCTGTAAAATCGGTCAGAAATAACTTCATAACTTCATATGCAACCTGCTGATATGTCATATCTGCCAGTTTTTCCAAAGAAACATCCAAAGTCGGAATCTTCATAGGTACAAATAAACCGCCATCGTCAGCAAGTCCTTTTAAGATTGCTTTCGACGCTGTTACAGGTTCACTGTTACTTCTGGTACTTTTGTATAAAATCTCCATAATCAAATCCTCTAATCGTATTTATTTTACGGCGATATTATAACACAGGGTTGTTTTAAAGGCAATGAAAAGGAATAAAATGTATCGTTTTTTCAACCGATCTGATATCTCTATTCAAATTTCTATTTAAAAAAGCTATGCCTTCCATAATCAAAAACATGGTTTAATTTTGTATAAAACCAACTGCTTTTTTCCGGTGAAACTGCAGCGGAAGAAATGAAATACAACGCACCTTTTGAAATGTCTTCTCCGTATAGAGCCCTTTTTACTGCTTCTTTCGTTTCATTTGATACTTTTACACTCTTGATTCTACCGTTGTATGCCGTTGAAAACTGTACTTTTCCTCCGTTTGACTGGTATACAACATCATATACATTGGATGGAAATTTTTCACTGTTAACACGATTTAATACAACATTTGCAACCAGAAGCTTTCCGTTTTCATCCTCACATCCCGCTTCCGCTTCTACCACCCGTAATAATGTATCATAATCTAAATTTGACAATTCATATACATATTCTCTCGTCATAACATCCGAATCAATCACATGCGCCTTGGACGCCAAATCCGGAGTATCAACCAGATTTCTTTGAAAATCACCGGAACCATCATCTCCATATTCAATAATCATCTTCTCCTGTTCATGTTTTTGATTCATCGTTTGTATTTTCTGTGTTGTTATCTCTATGGTAAAGATACTTAAGAATGCCACATAACAAAAAACCATGACATTCAAATATTTCTTTTTCATAGATTCTCCTTTTTTTGAAAAATAATTCCAATTATTATTACATTAATAGTTTATACAAGCTGTCTGTAAAATATTACAAAAATATTGCAAAATTTTTATGAAGCTGAAATTTTATGTAATTATTCAGTAGCACATTTTTATATAGTTCTGAATAATTACAAATTGAGAATATATAATGGTAATGTTATAATCAGAATATGAAAGAATGCGGAATCTACTATACGACTAAAAAAGATAAAACTCCATATTACAGAGCAAGCATCACGTTTCGAAGAAAACATATCAGTCTGGGAAGTTTTACGGATAAACAGAATGCTCAGAATGCCTACTGGGAAGCTAAAAAAATTTTGTCAGACTCTTCGCTTTTACCGGATGGCTATATGCCCCGTTTCCTGAAATATGAGAAATGTATTACTTTGATGAATTTTCGTGATCATGGAATCTATATAAAAACCCCCATCTACATCATGCCACGCTTCTTTTATTATTACTATACGAAAGAAACAGTTTTTACGTTTGATATTGATGATTTATTTTATTATGCCAATCATAAAATCATGAAACGCGGACGACATCTTTTTGTTTCGGATTATGGTATGCAGGTCAACATTCTCAATCGATACGGCATACGTAATTATGCCGTACAGGATCGGGATTACTATTTTGTCAATCATGATTCCAATGATTTCAGATATTCTAATGTCATTTGTATTAATCCCTATTTTGGTGTCAGTCAGATCAAAAACAAGAACGGAATATGTCAGTATAAAGTCAAAATACATATAAACGGAGATTATTTGGTAGGAATTTATGATGAGTTAAGTCAGGCTGCAATTGCATATAATAAAGCCGTAGATATTGTTAAAAAACAGGGTTTTAACAAAAACTACGACTTTAATTATGTGGAAGGAATCAGTCCGTCCGAATATGCCGAAATATATGCCGCTTGTCCGATTTCTGAAAAAATCTATCATCTCATGGTATAATCTACAAAACTCATACACATTGTGACATTTTTACTAATACTTTTTATTTTTGCATCATGATTATAATCCCACATCACAAACTGATAAGGATAATCCGGTACATCTCCGTCCTGGGACAGATTGATATTATACATAAGTAACTGTGTCAAATCAAGCTTTCTTAAAAGCCAATATTTATCTCCATAAATCAAAGGTGTATAACCATAATTTTTGATTGTATCACAGAAAGCTTTCGCGATATCAGTTAATTGTTGCTTGGTCAGATCTTTTGTTCTGCTTTCATCTCCTATTACATATTCCATTTCAAAAACAATGGGATAGTCCGGTGTAACTCCATAGTTCTGCAAGGCCATAACCACCAAATTTGCTTCTTCCACAGCCTCTTCTATGGTGACAGCCTGAGAATAAAATGAAACACCAACCGATAAACCTGCTTCTTTTGCCGAAGCTGCATAATCAGAAAAATTGGCATCATATGTAACTGTACCGGTAGAATATCCACGTTTTCCGATACGAAGAATGCAAAAATCGATACCTTCTTTATCTAATGTCTCAAAATTAACGTTACCAAAGCTATCATCCAGTTTAATGCCTTGTCTGGATATTTTTTTTGCATTCGCATAATAGCGCATAAACGGCTCTTCACACACTAATCCGGTATAATCATACGAATTTTTATCAATATAAGCATTGATCATAACCCATTGTGAAGTACCATCCGGCAAAATGACTTCCGTTTTTGTTCCATTTTCGGATAAATCGTTTTCTTTCTCCTTCTCTGCCTCTTCTTTTTCCAGTTGTTTTAATTTTTCAGAATAATCAACACTCTCAACAACATCTTTTTTTTCATCAAAAGAATGGTCTTCTTTATACATATCCCAAAAATCTAAATCATCTGACACCAGATCAGAATGGCTGATCAAATCATTTGCAGATAAATCTGTCTGGGATTGTGTGGCACTTTCCTTCTGTGTATAGAAAGGTTCTGATAAGGGATTGTTATTCCCGTCAAACTGCTTTTTATTTGCCAAAAGAACAGCTACCACGACAATACCAACAAAAAATAATACACCAACAATCATGGTGCCCAATGATATCCCTGATTTTATATGTTCGTTATCAAAATCATCAGATAATTTCATAATTTCTTCATCCTAACTATTCATTTTGTGTTATGATAATTCTATGAAACACAAATTATTTTACACATTAATACAATTGATTATGCTGTCAATACTTTTACTGATGACCGGATGTTCCAATGAACCATCCGATATTCCGCTTGCAAGCGGTACATCACTTGCTTTTGATACCATAATAACCATAACCATCTATGAAAACACTTCCGATATCGCCCTTACAAAAAAAGATGCCGAAGTTGTTATTGATCAGGTCACATCTTTATGCACAAAGTATGAAAACATGCTTAGCAAAACCATAAAAAGCAGCGACATTGATCAAATCAATCAAGCAAACGGTCAACCGGTATATGTAAATCCGGAAACATTCATGCTCATAAAGGAAGCCATTGCTTACAGCGAAAAAACCAATGGTCTGATTGATATTACCGTCTCAGGCGCAAAAGATCTATGGGACTTTTCCACACAAGATGAAAATGCTGCGTCTATGGTTATCCCCTCTGACAGTATGATACAGAAAAAACTGAAGCACGTTGATTATCACATGATAACTTTAGACGAAGCAAACAATACTGTCACTTTGTCTGATCCGGATGCACAAATCGACCTGGGTTTTATTGCAAAAGGTTATATTGCAGACCAAATCAAAGAATTACTGATAAAAAACAACATTGAAAATGCCATCATTAATCTTGGTGGCAATGTATTAACATTGGGACAAAAGCCTTCCGGTCAGGCATTTATCGTAGGCATCGAAAAACCTTTTGATAAAGAAAGCTTTATTGATAAAATTCCGGTTTCCGGCAAATCTGTTGTTACCAGTGGCATATACGAAAGATATTTCAAAGTAGACGGTGCTATTTATCATCATATCATCGATCCTGGGACCGGCTATCCGGTTAACACAGACTTATTATCGGCAACCATCATTGCCGATACTTCCATGCAGGCAGATGCACTTAGCACAACCTGTATCTTATTGGGAAAAGAAAAAGCAACGGAATACTTAAATAATCAGCCAGATGTTTCTGCCATTTTGATGACTACTGATTATGAAATGATCAAAATCAATTTCAATGAAAATGAGCAATAAACACATAAATACAACATAATCATTCAATTTATTCATTCAATTTATTCATTCAGTGTTTCAAACAACATGAGATTAAAACTCAAACAAGGTCGACGGCTCACTTCGTTTTGCCACTTCAATATCAAAATCCGATGCCTGATAGGGATTATTTCCCATGGTTATTTCCAGCCGGACAGCCTCATAAGCAAGTTGAGGCAAATTATTTTCCTGGCTTAGATGCCCCAGATATATTTTTTTCAAATCATCATGTGCAATGCGGCTTAGCAATCTTCCGGCGGCTTCATTGGATAAATGTCCCTGATTTCCCAAAATACGCTGCTTGAGATAATATGGATAAGCCCCAACCTGCAACATCTGAATGTCATGATTGGACTCAAGAAGCAGCAAATCCATCCCATGCAATTTTTCTTCATTTTCTTCTGTTACATAACCAAGATCCGTCGCAATCGCAGCTTTTTTATCACCGTCAAAAAATCGATAACAAACCGGATTGACAGCATCATGAGAAATTTTCATAGGTTCAATTTTCATATCACCGATACAAATTTCTTCATTTGGCATAATGGAGATAAACTGCTCATGATTAAGCTTTCCAAGAGAAGTATCTCCCAAAATATATTGAAGCGTTTCTTTTGTAGCATATACAGGAGCCTGACACTTTCTGGTCAAAACACCAATACCACCAATATGATCTTTATGTTCATGAGTAACAAAAATAGCTGATAAATCCTCTACCGATAATCCGATAGAATTCAATCCTGCTTCAATTCTTTTTTTGCTGATTCCGGCATCAACCAGAATATGTGTATGATCATTGCCGATATAGATGCAGTTTCCGCTACTTCCGCTGGCAATACTTAACATTCTCATAAAATATCTCCAAGTTGTATTTTAGTCTCTCCAGTATATCTGAAGTTCATCGCCGTTTGACAATGGTTCGACATATTGTGCATCCCGCCCGTTAATCATCGTCACAACAGCTTTTCCCTGTGGCTTTGATAAATCAAATTCGTAAAATTCGAAAACATCCACATAAATATAATCTGCTTTGCCTTTCAGCGTAACGAGTTGACCATTGACTAAAACATGTATGGTCTGCGTAGTTTTTCCATCGACGACTTCCACTGTAGACGGTGGCAGAATCGGTGGCGCCGTTTGTACATTGTCTGCTTTCATTTTTTCTTTTATTGCTTCTTTTTGATCCGATTCGTCTCTTTCTTTGCCGATTTCAGTCTGAATCAAAGAAGGATCTTGCATAACTGCATGTTTCTGTATCTGTGAACGTTCTTGCACACTTGTTTGTTTCCTAATTTGTGTATTATTTCCTCTGTTTATATTTTTCGAAATGTGAGAATTATCATCCCCGATTGCTTCTTTTCGGATTTGAACAATGTCCTCTCCACTCTTAATCCGACTGATATTACTCTGAATACTGCTATATAACTCTTTTGCACTTTTATCGATTTTAAGAGGTGTAGCTTTCACACTTATTTTATCAGAAGAAGTATCGGAGACCTTTGCACTTTCCGGGTTCATGGCCGATTGTATCATGGCCATCAAACTCTCTTCTGCATGTTCAAACTGTAATTTTTCGATTGTCTGTTGTGCACTCTGTTTTGCCTTTTCCAATGTAGAAAGCGCAGATGTATCATTATTTTTTTCTACGGTTTGTGATAACTCTGATTTTACAGTATGATTGATGCTTGTACTATCGTTTGCTGTTTTAACGCCGGTTGTATTATTTATGGTTGTTTCATTTTCGGTTGTTACATTTTCAGTTGTTCCGTTTACAGTCACTTCTCCGTCTAAATCCAACTCAACATCAACATCCGAAGCATTTTTCATCTCAAAAGAAACAGAAAAATTATGATAAACTTTCGTATCCAGTCCGGCTTTTTCGTGATTAACCCAAACAGACTTGATACTTTCAGCGGAAACATCCATAAATTCTGCAATTTGAAGAACCGTATAATAATCCATCAGCTCGACAACATCGCCGTCCTGAATCTGATAATATGCTGATTGCAGTTTCCCGTTAACACTTGCTAACTTCGGAAGAATCATCTCACTTTCTTCAAACTTAATCGTCAGATTGCCATTATATCCTGGCAATTTTGACACAACCATGGAAGCCTTTTCACCTGCAGTCGACGGAACAACACGGATAATGTCATTACTACGTATGGATGCATGAATATCAGCCTCTTCACCGTTTAGCCATACGGTTGCGGATTCCCCTCTCTTGCCTCTTAGTGACATTGCCTGTCCGTTTAAAGTAAAATTTAATGATTCACCGCGTTTTGGAAAGAGATCTTCGTTAGGAAACTCAGCTAAAATGGCTGCATCTACAATGGCTAAATGATTATTATCATATAATTTAATCCGTTTTTCATTAAAATTTACAAAGATAAAGTTGTTACTCTGCTCATAATAATTTAAACAAATACCAATCGGAGTAACCAAAAGCGAATCTTTCACGACATCTTTTTCCATAAAATCCACTATTGTCATAACTTCTTCTCCTCGAACAGCACAACGCTCAGGAGCAATTCCAAGGTGCTTAGCAACACGGTCGGTATAGGTATCAATCTTTCCGCCACCACCGACAACAAATACGGCACTTACCGGTTTATTTCCATTTAATTCTTTTATTTTTTCTGCCGCAAGCCGTGACATATTCTCAAGATTATCGGAAATCACAGATAAGACTTCATCTTTGGTTATCTTTTGAGGAATCCCCATAATATCTTTGTATTCAACATAATCCTGCTCTGTAATGCCACGTTTAATTGTTTCTGCAGTTTTAAAATCAACCAGACAATGTCTGGCAATATCTTCGGTAAGGCAGTCACCTGCAATGGGAAGCATACCATAAGCAATGATGCTGCCGTCTTTTGTAATGGAAATATCCGATGTCCCGGCACCGACATCAATTAATGCTATATTTAACATGCGATACATTTCGGGAATTGCAAGCTCAATTGCTGCAATTGGCTCCAAGGTAAGATTTGCAACCTCTAACCCTGCCAGTTCCACGGATTTATATAAACCGTCCACCACATCGTCCGGCAGAAAAGTAGCAATCAAATCAGCAGAGATCTCTTTTGCTTTATGATTTTCCAGTTGATTCATCGGATAACCATTCATAAAATAATGCATAACGGAATAACCGACACAATAAAACTTCATATTTTCATCGAAATCATCACTTTTGGAAAATGTTTCATATGCTTTTTCAATTCCAAGAGAATCTAATGCAAAAATATCTTCTTTTGAGATCGTTTTTTCGCCTTCTAAGTCCATATCAACATGAACCGTGACAGTCTTTAAAACACGACCTGCGGCCGCAATACAAACCTGCTTTAAGGGTTGTTTAATACGCGCTTCTAAGATATCCGTCACCTCGCGAATGGTTTCACTGACCGTATTTATGTCATGTATCTGACCATCGATCATAGCTCTTGATTCGTGCTCAATGGATTGCTGTGCAACGACAACGAAACGATCCTTTTGACGATATCCGACTGTACCCACAATACTGCGGGTACCAATATCAAGACCATATACATAAGTTGTTGATTTTGCATTTTTATCAGTAGCCAATTATTCTTCCTCCAAATGACTGTCTATTTGAAAATAAAGATATTCTACATCTGAATCATTGTTAATCATGACTTTACAATGTTTGCGAAATGCTTCTTCCGATAGTTGGGACGACATAATCCCTGCAATTTTTTCTTTGGAATAATGGCGGCTTTCCATTAATCGGTTAGCACGAATATCCGGATTGGCATATACATACCATAACTCATCTAAAATTTGATCATAATGATCTTCGATTAAAAGTGCTGCTTCAAAAACAAAAAAATCAATTTCACCGTTTTTTCTCTCCTGCTCAATTTCGGATAGAACAAATTGTTTTACTGCAGGATGAATAATTGCGTTTACCTTTTCAAGCAAATCCTTTTGTGAAAATATTTTTTCTGCCATTTTATTTTTATCAATGGTTTTATCTTCACACAAAACATCTTCACCAAGCAAACTGACAATATCCTGATAGCAAAGATTGCCAGGAAGCTTTAATGTATTGGCTATTTCATCTGCCAAATAGACTTTTGCACGATAATGCTTTTCTATATAATCCAAAACCAATGATTTTCCGGCACCAACACCGCCGGTAATTCCAATTGTCTTCATAATTGTTTCCTAATGTGCATCATACCATGTAGAGCCGACATTCAAATCAATTTCCATCGGCACCGCCAATGATACGGCATGCTGCATTTTATCTGCTAATATTTCTTTAACCTGTTCCAGTTCCTCTTCATATGCTTCAATCAATAATTCATCATGAATTTGCAAAATCAATTTGGACTTCAAGCCGGCATCTTTCAAACCATGATATACATCAATCATCGCAATTTTTATGATATCGGCCGCCGTTCCCTGAATAGGCGCATTCATCGCAGCACGTTCACCAAATTGCCTTATCATATGGTTGCTGTTTGATAACTCGGGCATAGGTCTTCTACGATCGAACAAAGTAGTTGTATATCCCTTTTCCTTTGCATCAGAAACCGTCTGTTCCAGATACTTTTTAACATCAGGATAGGTTTCAAAGTACTGCTTCATATACTGAGCAGCTTCTTTTTGGGAACAGTTGATATCCTGACTTAATCCAAAGGCACTAATTCCGTATACAATTCCGAAATTAACAGCTTTCGCATTTCTTCTTTGCAGACTTGTAACTTCATCAAGCGGCACATGAAAAACCTTGGATGCAGTAATACGGTGAATATCCGTTCCGGACTGATAGGCAGCAATTAATTCCTGATCGTTGGAACAGTGCGCCAGAATACGAAGTTCAATCTGGGAATAATCCGCGTCAACGAGCACACATCCCTCTTTTGCCTTAAAGACTTTTCGTATCATTCTGCCCATTTCCGTACGCATAGGGATATTTTGCAAATTGGGTTCTGTCGATGACAATCGTCCGGTTGCGGTTATCATTTGATTAAACGAAGTATGAATCCGGCTGTTTTCATCAATATAAGAGACAAGTCCGTCGGCATAAGTAGATTTTAACTTTGTCAAAGCACGATATTCCAAAATATCTGCAACAACAGGATAATCTGCCGCAAGTTTCTCCAATACATCTGCTGCAGTCGAATAACCTGTTTTTGTTTTCTTTCCACCCTTTAACCCCATCTTTTCAAATAATATTTCACCTAACTGCTTGGGCGAATTGATATTAAAGGTTTCACCTACCTGATCATATATCTTTTGCTCGATTTCATCTATTTTCCCACCAAGCTCAATACTATAATTTGCAAGATCATTACCATCTACCCGAACGCCTTCTTTCTCCATGTCATACAAAACATAGGTTAACGGAAGGTCTATTTGATAGTAAAGAGTTAGCATATTGTAATCCTGAAGCGTTGCGTAAAGCGGTTCATAGGCTGCCAATAAAGCAACGGCTCTTAATCCCATATAATTTAAAAAATCCTGATTACTGTCAGATACAACTGTTTCAACCTTTTCCTTTCCAAATACAGTTTTATAATCCAGACAGTTTATGTGTGCATAATCTCCGGAAATATCTTCTATCTGATATTCCTTGTGATTGGGATTAATCAGATATGCTGCAAGCTTGGCATCGAAATATCCGGATACTTCCGTCACTTTGGAATAAGGATACATTTTTTTTACATCAAATACAATCAACGGATGCTCTTTGTCTGCAGATTCCGACAACGTACTGATTTTTTTCTCAAGATAATCCTGCGTTATAAAATTTTCTATAAAAATGACATATGCTTTTCCCGGTTCACAGGAAATGGAAAGCGCCAGCATCTGATGGTTTTCTTCAAAGATAAACAAAGAAGCCTTTTTCTTTTTTTCACATTGTACAAAAACAGAATCAACCTCCAATATATCCGTAACGGGTATCATTTCAAAAGGTTCCTGTTCTGTAACAACAGCTGTGTCAAAGCGACTCATCATATTTTTAAAATTCAGCTTTACACACCAGTCATATGCTTCTTTTGTAAACAAATCATCCATTTTAGCATCTTCAAGAGAAAATGGAATATTCGCATCAATACAAATAGTAGCAAGTCTCAAACTCAGATAAGCAAGCTCTTTGTTGTCTGCCAGTGTCTCTTTGATACTCTTTTTTGATATTTCTTCGACATGTTCATAAATGCCATCCAAAGACCCATATTCTACCATCAAAGAAGTTGCCGTCTTTTCACCGACTTTGGGAACGCCGGGAATATTGTCGGATGTATCGCCCATAAGTGCCTTTAATTCGATAAACTGCAAAGGTGTTACCTGATATTTTTCCAACACATCTTTTGCATTATAATCTTCTATTTCGGTCCGGGCTCCCTTTGTCTTAGGAATCCTGATTTTGATATGTTCGGAAGCAATCTGCAATAAATCCCTGTCACCGGAAACCAATGATACTTCATAGCCCTCTTTTTCTGCCCTTTTTGCCATAGTCCCCAAAATATCATCTGCTTCATAGCCTTCTTTTTCCATAATCAGGACATTCATGGCCTTAAGTACCTCTTTCATAACAGGTACCTGCTCTCTTAGTTCATCCGGCATTCCTTTTCTGGTTCCCTTATATGCG
This sequence comes from Lachnospiraceae bacterium, assembly GCA_016297945.1. Lineage (GTDB taxonomy): Bacteria > Bacillota > Clostridia > Lachnospirales > Lachnospiraceae > UBA2882. Next base: position 53,785 of record JAEDFR010000004.1, read on the forward strand.
TCATACATCTTATGACGAAATGTAGGTGCTGATAAATCAAAAGCAACAGCTAACGCATCCGGCTTTTCTTCATCTAAAAGCTTGAACAGAATATTTAAAAAACCATAGATGGCATTGGTATGAAGTCCCTCTGAATTCGTCAAGTCCGGAACTCCGTAAAATGCTCTGTTTAAAATACTGTGACCGTCAATTAAAACTAACTTTTTTGCCATTCCAAACCTCTTTATACAAATAATATCAATAATGTCAGACATATTATTATAACTGAAAATATCTCAATAATGCGACATATTAAATCAATTTTATTACGTAATCGTACAATCCGGGATGCTTTTCCAATTTTTAAGGATAATTCTTTATCCAAAGAAAAAGATGCACCCTTTTCAAGACGTATCAGACCTTCTGTCGTCAGATATTGAATTGCCAGTTCTTCTTCGCAATCCTTGCAATGCTTTACATGATCCACAAAATCCGGCAACAGTCTTTCTTCCAGATTATCATGAATAAAACTTGGAATTTCTTTTTCAAACTCTTTACAATTCATTCCAATCACCCACAGTTATTGTAACAAATAATATAGAAATTTACCATCTTTTCATATAGAAAACTCAATCGAAAGTTAATTGAAAAAGTATACAAAGTTATTTCTATATATCATTGCCTAAAAATAAACAGAAAACCGCATTGCATAATCACTTGTAAAAAATAATAAAAAACACCCTTTTCAGGAACACAAATTCGAAAAGGGTGATAAAAAAAGAACGTACTGTAATACGTTCTTCATTCTTTTTTACAATTGTAACCACATTTTTAAATTAAAAAACCCTTGATAAATCAAGGGTTTTTACTGCCGGTGGCGGGACTTGAACCCGCACGTTGTTGCCAACAACAGATTTTGAGTCTGCCTCGTCTGCCATTCCGACACACCGGCATGTTGTTTTCACAACTGAAGTTTATCTTAACACAGCCGAATAAAAGAATCAAGCCAAAAATAGGAAAATCATGAAAATCTTAAAAACACCAAACATGAAAATCATGTGATTTCAAAATTTAAGAAAAAAGATCATTTCAAAATCCATACAATTATGAAAATAATACCAGCGAAATCACAGCATATCCAATAATTGTAACAAAAACAAAAATAGATGTTGTCATGGCAAAATAAGATGCTGCCTCTTTATTTTTGACAAATCCCGGTGCTGAAAAAGTTGGCGTTGTAATAAACATAATTAAAAACGCCGTAAGCATATAGACATCCTGAATACTGTTTTTTAACACCATGATTGTAGCAAAACCAAGTAAAGCCATAACAATACAACGCATGACAACTGTTTTTATGCACACAACAAACAAAGATTTATCCAATTTTATTGAATACCCTACGACCAACAAAATCATCGCAGTTAACGGAGCTGTAATGATTTCTTTTACCGGAAGATAAAGATTTCCGATCGGTGAATCAAGTAAAATCTTCATCAGTCCGGTCAAATTCATGAACAGCCCAAACACGACTGCAAGAAATGTCGGTGATGTAAACGCCGTTTTTGCCATGGTTTTAACACTGAATTTCAATTTCTGATCTACCATTGCCAGTATTCCATAAAAAATACCAAAACCAAAAATACAACCCGCGATATCCACAATCACAATATTAACAAAATAAGTGTCTCCGCAAAGATTTTGATACAACGGATAGGAAAACATTCCGCCTTCAAAAACCGTAATCATAAAAGGCAGATAGTTTTTATAAGGCTCTTTCATAAAAGGTCTCAACAAAAAACCAAGTATCATGGCAACAGAAAGCATCAAAAACATAACCAGAATAATCATTGCCGTATCCCGCTTCATGGTTGCAATTGCCATTGCATGAAAAATAGTAACAGGAAGCGCAATTTTAGTAATATATTTTTTGATATCATCCATTCCCTTTTCAGAAATAAACTCTGTTTTATGAAAAACGGCTCCCATCACAATCATAATCAAGACAGGAAGCATCACCTGAACTGTTTTCATGTATTCATTATTCCTTTAATATATTATTCTTGTTAAAAAATTGCCAATATAATTTAAAAACACAAACAACATAAACACATCGTAAATAATTCATCAAATAATATCTCTACTATGTCAGGTTTTATGCCTCAAACATATTTTTTCATACACTGAATCAATGTTTGCTGCTCAAAAGGTTTTACAACAAAATCCTTTGCTCCTGCCGTGATTGCTTCAAATACTTTTTCCTGAAGTCCCAAAGCAGAAACTATAATGATTTTGGCATTCTGATCAATTTCCTTGATTTTTTTGGTTGCCGTAATACCATCCATATCGGGCATAGTAATATCCATCATAACAAGATCCGGATGAAAACTCTGATAAGCAGCTATGCATTCTGCCCCATTTCCGGCTTCAGCAACTACCTGAAAACCTTCTGCTTCAACCATTTTACGTATAGATGCACGTATAAACATAGCATCATCACATATTAAAACGCTGGCCATTATATTTCTCCTATTCTCATATGTTTTCGATAAACACCAAATTATATACACCATTATTATGTATTATTCTGGCGTTGATTTTAATTTGCTTCAAATGTTCCGAAGTCAAGTTTATTATAAATATCAAAACAATCCAAGGTTGCAAAATAATCCTTCGGTGTTTCGGCTCTACGAATTAATTCTACCGAACCATCTTCTTTTAATAATAATTCCGCACTCTTTAATTTACCATTGTAGTTATAACCCATGGCAAAACCATGTGCACCGGTATCGTGAATGACAATATAATCACCGATATCAATTTTAGGAAGCATACGGTCTATAGCAAATTTATCATTATTTTCACAAAGAGATCCGACAATGTCATATTTATGATCACAAACATCATTTTCTTTTCCGGCAACCGTAATATGATGATATGCTCCATACATGGCAGGACGCATCAAATTAACAGCACAGGCATCACAACCAATATACTCTTTATGGGTATGTTTCTCATGAATAGCTGTGGTAACCAGATGACCGTAAGGTCCCATCATGAAACGGCCTAATTCTGTATAAATTGCCACATCCGAAAGGCCTGCCGGAACTAAAATCTCATCGTATACTTCTTTTACTTTCTGTCCAATTAAACGAATATCATTCGGTTCCTGATCCGGACGATATGGAATTCCAATTCCGCCCGATAAATTGATAAAGCTTAAGGATACGCCTGTCTTTTCTTTGATTTCCACAGCAGTTTCAAATAATGTTTTAGCTAAAGTAGGATAATATTCATTGGTCACGGTATTACTTGCAAGAAACGCATGCATACCGAATCTTTTCACGCCTTTTTCTTTTAAAATCTTGTATCCTTCAAATAACTGCTCTGTTGTAAATCCGTATTTTGCATCTCCGGGGTTATCCATGATGCTTGTTGAAATCTTAAACACACCACCCGGATTATAGCGGATACTGAGTGTTTCCGGTAATTTACCAAGTGTTTTTTCCAGATAGTCGATATGCGTGAAATCATCCAGATTGATGATGGCATTTACCTTTGCGGCATACTCATATTCACTGGCAGGTGTTTCATTGGAAGAAAACATAATCTCGCCTTCTCCAAATCCCATAGCATGCGACAACATCAATTCTGTCATGGATGAACAATCGGTACCGCATCCATATTCTTTTAGAATATCTATCAAAAAAGGATTGGGGGTTGCTTTAACCGCAAAAAATTCTTTATAACCTTTATTCCATGCAAATGCCTCTTTTAATGCCTTTGCATTTTCACGAATTCCTTTTTCATCATAAATATGAAAGGGAGTCGGATATTGTTTTACAATCTCATCTAACTGTTCTTTTGTTACAAAAGGTGTCTTTTCCATGTTGCTGTTTTCCTCCATTATGGTAAAAATACTACTTATATTATTTATCATCTTTTTTTAGATAAGTAAATATAAACTAAACATTTTCAATCTGCCAGTCAATCGGCTCTAATTGATTTTGAATCAGAAATTCATTGGTTTTACTAAAAGGTTTGCTTCCGAAAAAACCACGATAAGCCGATAACGGACTTGGATGCGGTGCTTCTAAAATCAAATGCTTCGGATTGTTTAACATCGCTTTTTTCTTCTGTGCGGGAGTACCCCACAAAATAAATACAATCGGTCTGTTCTGCTCATTTAATACCCGAATGGTAGCATCCGTAAATTCTTCCCAGCCAAGTCCTCTGTGTGAATTGGCCTGATGCGCTCTGACCGTTAATACGGTGTTTAACAAAAGGACACCCTGTTTGGCCCATTTTACCAGATAACCGTTGTTGGGAATATAACACCCTAAGTCATCCTGCAATTCTTTGTATATGTTGACTAAGGACGGTGGAATTTCCACATCCGGACGAACAGAAAAACACAGTCCATGGGCCTGACCGAAATTATGATACGGATCCTGTCCGATAATAACAACCTTTACATCCTTTAAGGGCGTCAGGGAATAAGCATTAAAAACATCATCGGCAGGTGGAAAGACCAGATGTTTTTTATATTCATCCATAATTGTAAAATATAGTTTTTTATAATATTCTTTGGAAAATTCCGGTTTTAGCGGTTCTAACCAATCATTACTTATTGCTGCCATAATCTTTACAGTCTGACACTGATTCCTTCCTGTCTGAGATAATTTTTAACCTCTTTTATCTCAAGCTCTTTAAAGTGAAATAAAGATGCAGCCAATGCGGCGTCTGCTTTTCCTGTGGTCAGGGCATCTTTAAAATGTTCGAGATTACCGGCTCCACCGGATGCAATAACAGGTATGGAAACATTTTCTGCTATCATTCTGGTAAGCTCAATATCATATCCTGCTTTTGTTCCGTCACAATCCATACTGGTAAGCAAAATCTCACCGGCTCCGAGTTTATCCGCCCTGATGGCCCATTCAACGGCGTCGATTCCCATATCAATCCTTCCACCGTTTTTATAAATGTTCCAACTTTTTCCATCGGGATTTCTTTTTGCATCAATTGCAACAACAACACACTGACTTCCGAATTTATCAGCAGCTTCACTTATCAAAGAAGGATTCATAATGGCAGCCGAATTAACAGAAACTTTATCTGCTCCTTCTCTTAATATTGCCTTAAAATCATCAACAGTCCGAATGCCTCCCCCGACAGTAAATGGGATAAATACCCTTTCAGCAACCTTACGCACCATATCAACAACGGTATTTCTGGAATCCGAACTGGCTGTAATATCCAAAAACACAAGTTCATCAGCTCCTGCTTTATCATATGCTTCTGCAATTGCAACCGGATCACCGGCGTCAATCAGGTTCACAAAATTTACTCCCTTTACAACTCTTCCGCCATTGACATCCAGACATGGAATAATTCTTTTGGTATGCATATGTAAAATACTCCTTTATTTCTGACTGCTCTCTTTATAACATTTAGTCTATGTTACAACATAATCGACTAATTATTATATTCATCTACAACTTTAATAAAATTACGCAAAATCTTCAAACCGACATCCGAACTTTTTTCAGGATGGAACTGGCATGCAAAAACGTTTCCTTTTTCAACAGATGCATGAATATGTGTCACATAATCCGTTGTTGCCGTAACAATATCATCCGTATCTGCTACCAGATAATAGGAATGTACATAATATACATATTCCTCTTCTTTAATCCCCTCAAAAAGTCTGCCCTGTCTGGGGTATTTTAAAGAATTCCATCCGATATGCGGCACTTTTAAACCCTGGTCATCCGGTATTTTTACAATTTTCCCCGGTAAAACTCCCAAGCCTTTGACTCCGGGACTTTCTTCACTACTGTCAAATAACAACTGAAGTCCCAGACAAATACCTAAAAATGGAATGTTTTTTTCTACAACCTTATGAATAATATATACCAAACCATAGTTTTCCAGTTTTTTCATTGCATCACCAAAAGAACCAACTCCCGGTAAAACAACTGCATCGGCATTTAAAATCTGATTGGCATCCCTTGTCAGGATGACATCCTGATTTAAAAACTGAAATGCTTTCTCAACACTCTTTATGTTTCCTGCATCATAATCAATAATTGCTATCATTGTTATTCCTGCTTTCTGCTTTTCAAATTCTGTTTATTACATAAATTTTTTATGTCAGTTTTTCTATTACAACTTCGTTACTATTACAACTTCCGTTTACTATTCCAGCTCTTCTTGAAGCGGATCTTTTAAAGTATTAACATCCGGAGTTACCGGTGCAGGATTTTCATTCATCTCTCCCTGCTCATCGAAAGATGACTCCACTGTTTCCGACATCATATTGTCTGCATTTGTTAACTCTCGTAATCGATGAGTGTAGCTAACCGAATCCAATTGCAGAATATCGTTTATCTGCTCTACACTAAGCCCATATTGTTGCATTAATTCAGAAACGATTTGAGAATATAATTGTTCGGCTTCATATGATATGCCATATTCCTGAATGATTGTCTGATTCGTCTGATAAACACTCACACCTTCTAACAAAGTATGTAATCCTTCCAGTTTCATTCCGGCTGATGAATACGTGTGATACAGCTTAACCTTATTGTCCAATTTAGTCAATAATTCTGCTTTTTTCAGAAGAATGCTGTCACTTTCATTTAATTTATCCTGTGCAATCAACTCCATATATGCATCCGAATAGTTTCCCTTATAAAAATCTTTTCTTGCTTTTTGCAAAGAAAGCAGTCCGGGAATAAAGGAATTGATAATCAAAATCACGGCTAAAATAGAAAAACATAAAACAAAAATCCGTATTACCATTTTTTGTGGCAATTTTTTACCCGGTTGTTCCGTTTCAGGATCTTTTACAGGTTTTATCTTCTTTTCTTTTTTCTTTTTGGGTTTCTTTTCCTTCTTTTTCTTTTTTGAAGCTTCGGCATCCTCTTGATCCATTTCTTCCAGGATCTCTTCGTTCGTCTCTGCCTGCTTACCTTTTTTCTTACCTTTTTTCTTTTTTCCTTTTTTAGCAGGAGCATTCAGATTCAATTCCTGATTGTCTTCTTCCGATTCATCTTCGATTTCTTCCGTCAAAGAAGCCATAAGCTTACTAAAAAAGTTTGGCTTTTTCTCTTTTATTTCAGTAGAATCAGCTTCACTACTTTCATTGGATTCTACCTCAGGATTCTCTTCCGTCTTTTTCTTTCCAAATCTTTTTTTCTTCTTTTTCTTCTTTTCTGCTTTATCTTCCGTTTCTAAAGCTTCCTGTCCATCATCTATATCCTTAGATATATTGGTTTCAAGTTCACTAATTCCATCAACATCAACAATCTCATTATTGTCGGATTTTTTAAGAATATCATTAATTTCAGCCAGCTCGCTGTCATCTTCGCCTAACAAATCCAGAATATCGGACAAATCCTGGTCTTCCAAATCCAATTCTGCTTCATCATTCTCATCACTTGCATTTTCATTGGCATCCGAAACATCAGAGTCCTTATTTTGTTTAAAAGAATCCTTATAATCCGGCGGCATTTCCTTTAATCCAAGCAATGCATCAATGTCATCAATTCCATCCAGATCAAACTCTAATTCTTCATCTGACGGGAATGAATCTTCATCCGGTTGCTTCTCTTCTTCCTGATTCGTCTCATCCTTGCTAACTTCTTCCCCAAACTCCCCATCCGATACATGATCCATATCTAATAGTTTAGTTAAATCAGGAACTTCCATTTCGTTTGAATCTTTCAAAACATTTGATAAATCCATTTCAACAAAATCTTCCGGCATATCGGTACTTTCCGGCATGTCAAGAGTTTTCGTTTCATTGAATACATCCGACGCATTGAAAACATCCAAATCATTTGTTTCCGTTGTTTCATCTGCTTCATTCAATTCTTCTGATTCGTTTGTCTCATTTATTCCACTTAATTCAGCAAACATTGCTGCAATTTCTTCCGGGGTCAATGAGCGATTCGGATCATCTGAGACAGAAAAAGCATCTATCGTTTCGGTAGACTCTGCCGTATTCTCAATTTCAGTATTAAATTGTTGTTCCACAATTGTTTCTGCAGAATCTTGTTCCAATTGCTCAGTATCCATTGCAGCTTTTAACAAACTGTCTAAATAATCCTCATTTGAAGCCATAGTATAAACCTCATGTCAGTTTTCAAAAATATATACTTATTCAATGGTATAGTATATCATATTCATTGTTATGAAACAAACAAATTTGCAATATAAGCCACGGAATTCTCGTATTTTGCATACACTTTTTGCTCCATGTTTTGAGGAACATCCGCTAATGTCTGATGAATCCGGAACATTTTTGCCTTTTGATTATAATACGCTGTTTTTTCAAACGCATTTCGTATTACTCCTGGGAAACGCATGGAAACGCCTAACTCCAATATACATAATTTCCGATTAATGGTCTTTTGCAAAAATTTCATATATGCTTCCCATTGCTCTAAATATCCACCTTCACAATATTTCATTGCTTCCATGGTATTATAAACAAGTTTACCCCCACAATATGGACATTTTTCTTCCTGAAACTCAGAACTTTCAATTTTGCCTTTTATGATATTTTGTATGGTCTGATATGTACTTTGAACCGGAAGTAATTCATTGTGGCAATTCATATCACACTGTAGATAATCCATGTTTCCGCATGGATAAACACTTCGTTCTTTTTCAAATCCGGCTAATTCCGGATATCTGTCAACATTTAAGGAAATCAAAAAATAATCCTTAGAACCACATAATTGAAAAAGATTATGGTAAGCTTTTTTTAATTGTTCAGAATGAAATGACTCGCAGTACATTTTTTGCAAACTTGACATCATAATATTTTGATTATCAAGTGCGGACAATTTTTCCAACCCGGTCAACACACTTTTATCTGATAAAATATCCTCATATGAGGGCGTCCATTCTTCTCCTATCCCAATTAGTATTATTTCAGCTTCATTCACAGCATCTAATAGACTATACATACTCTGCATATTCATTTGTCACCTTTTTTAATTTAATTCATATTGATTAAATGCATTTATGTAGGCACATTCATTTACCCATTCACGAATGCATAAAAAAAGGACTGGATTTCCCAGCCCTTTCTGTAAATATTATAAAACCAAACGATCAACAACTTCAATCAAATTTCCAATTTCAGGCTTGGTAAGTTGTGCATTTGCACCAAGTGCTTCTCCCTTAATTCTCATTTCCTCATTTATCAGAGATGAGAAAATGATAACAGGAATATCCTTTGTTTTCGCATTGTCTTTAATCAATTTGGTCAACCTATGACCATCCATCTGCGGCATCTCGATATCTGTAATAACACATTGAACATGTTCCTTTAGACTATCCTGTGCAATACAATCCGTAATAATATTCCATGCATCTGCTCCGTTTTCAACATGCATCAGATTTTGATAACCGGCCTTATGTAAGCAGTCAACAATCAGCTTGTTTAACAAAGGAGAATCTTCAGCAACCAAAACCGGAACATTATTTCTCTGTCTTACACCCAGATTATCAATATCTGAGACCTTCAAACCGGTTTCCGGACTGATATCGCATACTATTTTTTCAAAATCAAGAATGATAATCAGCTTTTCATTGATCTTGATAATACCTGTTGCAACGCCATCCTCTGCTGTGGAAACCGTAGCACCGGGTTTGATAATCTCTGTCCAGGAAACACGATGAATACCAATAACCTGATCTACATGAAATGCAATATCAAGCTTATTGAAATTCGTAATAATAAACAGGCCATCGGAACCGGATGCTCCCTTTTGCAGGCAATTCTTCAAATCGATTGCAGTAATCATGGTATCACGCGGCATAAAAATACCTTCAATACTCGGATGCGCATTGGGAACCGGTGTAACCGGTGTGTAATTAATAATCTCTCTGATTTTTGCTACATTAATTCCATACGAATTGCCATCTAATGTAAATTCCAGAATCTCCAATTCGTTGGTGCCGTTTTCTAATAGTATATTTGTATCCATTTGTTCACCTCTTATTACAAACCCTAAAGATTTGTATACCCCTTAACCTATATAAAGAAATTGTAACATAATTTGCATATAAAAAAAAGTCCCATATGGAACTTTTTAAAACGAATTCATAAAAGGATATACCTTCAAAACCGAACAAACACGTCTGATCTCTGATCTTCTTTTCGACTTTTAT
>JAEDFR010000040.1 GCA_016297945.1 Lachnospiraceae bacterium
CATCCTCCCGTTGTGGAGCTGCCATCAGTCCCGTTGCATAATCGATCAGATTGCATACTATCAATAATAGGACTGGGACATATAATATCCCAAGAATTGATGAAAGAAAGCTTCCGATCGTAGTTGTAATTACTTTAACAATGTTTTCATTTTTCATATTTTTTCCTTTCTGTTGCACCGGTGCAACTTTCATTTTTTTCAATAAAATTACCCATGGATTTTTCCATGGGTTTCTAATCTTTTTTCATATGAGCCTCCTTTATTTATTTCATTAAACAGCAATTTGAATGACATTGGTAAGAGTTGTTGTTTTCAACAATCTAACACAACAAATATAACAAATGCGTTTTGTCCTGTTGATATACAAAATTACAATGACGATACTGATTTATACAAAGCAGACGTTGGAGGTGTTTTAATCACAAAACCTGGTACATATATTGTACATGGTCAATTTCATTTATTTTTTGCTGCTGGTGATAGTATAACAGCTAGAATAGTTAACGCAATAAGCGAGCTTATAAATACAACCTATAATGATGTAAATGAAAATAATTCTAAACAATTTATAATATCTTTATCAAAAATTGTAAGAATAACATCAGGTCAAGAAAGAGTACATTTACGTTTGGATAGTAATAATGGAAATTCCTATATTTTTTCAAATACAGTAACTAATGCTAGTAGAATTGCTATTACAAAAATTGCATAAATAATTTTATATAAAAATAGTGTTTAAAAACTTTTTCCAGTTATTTCAATCCATAACCATTGTCCATTTTTAAAGAAAACATATAAAAGATTTTGTGTTTTGTTATATTCTATATGGTCAATAATATATTCAGTTGTATCGTGACCTACAGAACTAATTTTTAAATTGTAGCATATATTTTCGACATTATCTAAATCGGATGATACACTACTCAAATTGCTGTTTAATGTACTTAATCCACCTGTTAAAGTACCATCTCCAATTGCGGAAATGTCTGTACTTCCAATCATTTTAAATAAATATCTAATGTTCTTAACCGCTGTTGTAAGATAACTTAATAAATTTTGCAAAGGCTGTTCTTTTGTAATTAGTACTTGATCATCATATTCTGTTGGATTTTTATTATCATATGACACATATGGATGCTTATAAATATAATCTTTTAGTACTTTACCTTGATTTGCCGATAATGCTTTGTCTGGTGATTGATCCTCTAAATTATCGACTATTTCCGCAACTACTACTTTTCCTGTAATCTGTGTCCCATCTGCAGCGTGCGCTGTAGCTCCTTCAAGCAAATTATCTTCTGAAACCGTATCTTCCGATATATCCATGAGTGTTGTTTCTCCTAATATTACTTTATTTATTGCTTTTCCCATGTTTTTCTCCTTTACGATGTTGATACCGTTCCAATAGTTACCGTTAAGCCTCCCTGTGCATTTTCCGTTTCAACATAATTAATCTTTTCTACTGTTACCTGACTTAAATAATCATATCCGGCATCAGGAAGAATTGTTTGTGCTGCATCCGTATAAGGCACTGCATTCTTTGACTGAGCTGTAACTCCTTCCCCAGTATATGTTCCAACAGTTCCAAGAAGAGATACACCTTCTTTAATATTTTCAGGAATAATCTTGTTTTTTTCAGTAGAATCAATTTGTACAGTTCCACTTCCATCGTGATATCCACTTTGAATTGTATATACTTCATCTTTTGTTTTAATAACGCCCTCAACCGATCCTCTATTTGTCATAGTACCGGTTACTTTATTTCCATTTACATATGCTGTTTTTCCGGCCAAAATTTCATCTGCTACTGCATTTGCATCTGTCGTATCAGCATTATATGTACATGTTCCTGTTATTTTTTCTCCATCTTTTCCATGCGCTGTGATTCCAGATAATAATTTTTCTGGAGTAACGGTATCCCCCGTTAAATCCATCAATGTTTTGTTTCCAAATACTACTTTTGATACTGCCATTTTTCTTCCTCCATTTATTCAATTCCTATTGTTACAGTATGTCCGCCTTCAGGATTGCTGACTTCTTTGTATGGTATTTGAAATATTGTTACATCATCTACCATGCTTTTGTTTTTTGTCGGAATTAGTATTTCTGTAGTCCTTGGTGTAAATTCATATTCTCCGTCATAATACGGTAACATTCCTCCTGTTCCTGATTCTACAGATATTTCTATCTCTTTTTCCTTTTCAATCTCGAGAATAATTTCTTGCTGTTTTTCAATAATTTCTAATGTAATCACTCAATCACACCCTCATATAGTATTGCTCCCATTGTTGTTTTCACGATACCTGATGCAATTTTTTGTCCTGCTGCCGTTCCTCGCAACTGTACTTCAATATATCCGTCATCAAACTGTAGCGTTTCTTCCTGTGAGAAATATAAGACCAGCCTTTTATTTTCAATGTCTTTTGTTACTTCATTCTCTCTCTTTGTAATCATCTTTCTATTTTGCTTGAATGTCAGATATATTGTTTCTAATGTTTCAATATCTAATCCAACTACCGGAATGTAAACTGTAGGTGTCGTTCCTCTTATCATATTTATCCTCCTGCTAATCAATGATACCTTTATCAATTGCTCCCATGAATCCATAACTTGACATGTAATTTTTATTCTCGCTGATAACAAACCAATTCAAATAATGACATCCATGATATAGAAAAATATAATCATCAATCGCTCTTAAAAACTCTCCTAAATAATCAGAATTATTTGATAATAAAACTTTTGTCCGCATATTATTTAATGATTTATACCATTCTTTAGAGCTGCTCAGCTTGCAAATTTGTAAAACGGTATTATTTATTGCAACGACCTCTACTTTTGCCGAAGAATTGTTATAATCCGGAGTTGATGTAATTGATACTTTATTGAAATCCTTCGAACCTAAAGGGAATACAAGCAAATTCAATCTATATGTAGCCGTTTTCATATAGATGTATGTACTTTTTTCAATATTGTCATACCATCCCATCAAATTGTTTTCAGCGACAGGATATGATACATAACTTTCATTCACTTCAATTCGTTTATCCGGATTAAGACTTGCATCAATTGCATAAGCTATAACTGTCTGCATTTTTGTGTTCATATTTTTTCCAATGAAGAAAAAATTTATGGTATCTTCATCTTCATTTTCAAAGAAATTCACAGCATATGTATTAAATGCCGTAGATACTGTTTGTGATTTGAAATCATCATTAAGATAATCTCCCGGTAATGTAAATCTTATAAAATCGCTTTCATCTTCCTTCAAACAATATCTTGTATATTGTCCCTCTACTGAAGTTGCCGTACTGGTTACAGAATCTACTTTCCAAAGAATAAATAGTCTGCTTTTTGTTCTGTAAAACCGCGGTGTTGCATAGCTGACAATGCTTTCATTCTTTGGATCTTTTATAACTGTTTCAAGCAATATCCAGTCTGTTAAATTATTTGACTTATATACGTTTCCACTTTTGGCCAAAACGTAATAATTTCCATGAAAATATCTGATATCATCATATGTCTCCGTTGTATCACCTGATGGAAATGCATATTTAATGTTTGGAGAATTATAAACAAATTTATCTGAAAAATGATAGGCAATACAAGACCCCGAATGATAATCAATCCATGCCCATACATTTCTTTGTGTCTTATACACTTTTTTAATTTGTTCATTTTCTTTTTTCCAAGCCGATGTACATCTCTTTTTTTCTCCTGATATATTTATGAAAATTTCTTTTACTTGTTTGGTCTGTCCGCTAATATTTGCTAAAATACTCATTCTTTATTCCTCATATACAAACACTATCGTATTATCTGCAACCTCTGTTGGATCTGTATTTTGGAATACAATTTGTTGAATCCCCATATCCTTTAAAGTAATGCTACTGCTGCCGTCGAAATCCGCGCTTCCAATCTTAACTTTATCTTTCAGTTTATTTGCTGTATTTGCGTTTTCTGCATTTGTTGCGTTTTCTGCATTTGTTGCGTTTTCGGCTTTTCCAACGGTTTCTGTTCCCTCAATTATCTTAGTCACTTTTTCATTTAAGTTTTGTATGTCTAAGGTATTTTTGGTAATTTTTTTTTCGCTGGATACTATTTTTTCCGAATTATTCCTTGTGCTCTCTGAATTTTTATTTACCTGCTCCGATACTTCTATCGTTTTTGTATTCAAAGCATTCATATTTTCATCTAATGCATCTATTTCAGAATCAAATGTTTGCATTATGGTATTTACTTCTGATACAAAATCGATATAGTTCGATATCGTATTAAAAAGCTTTACCGGCTCCTGTATTGTTAATCCAACAAACGGAACTCGATATAACGGCATCTCATTAATCAGTGCATTTCCTTCTTCTGTGATGTCACCTGTTACCGGAGTTGGATCCACTGGATTTTGTGCAACTTCCTGTCCTTTTAAAACGACAAAACTTACGTTTTCGACACCGTTCGAATCATCTTTTGTATATCTTACACATATCAGGTCATTCCGAAGCATTCCTTGTGTTCCATTTTCAAAAACGCACTCTTCATATGTTTTTTCTTTCTGCCTGATATGCCTTCCCTGCATAATAAGATCTCCGTCAGCAATCCTTATAATATTATTTGAATAAATACTTGCAGCAAATCTGCTTCCTCTATCAAATACAAATTGTCCAGATCCAATTAATCCTATGTTTAGAGAGCCCTGATCAGCTCCTGTTACATGCTCTGCTCCTGCATGTCCTGTTACTAAATGCAATGCCATTACTTTTCTCCCACCTTATAATCAACTTTTAAAATACCTTTTTTTATCGTTACAATTTTCTTCTTAATAACTCTTGTTAATGTAATTCCCGTCATGATTTCACTTGCCGTAATTATATCTCCTATGTCAAAAGAATATGAATCATTTAGATTTAACTGCATGTCATCCTTTTCGTTTAATTCTTTTAATCTTCGTATTCCGTATTTTTCCAACTCTTCTAAAGATTCAGCATTAGGATAATCGTAAACTTCTTCTATTTCATCCTTTCCAAAATAGAATTGTTCTTTTGTTACGTTTCCTTCTCCATTCATATACAGATGAATTACCTGTCTTTCTTTTAGATTTCCTTTTCCAAGACAAATCAAATGATTTACTGCTTTAAAATGTTTTTTTATCACAAAAGAAATATGATCTGAATCCAATTCCTCATCTGTATAATTTGATATTGGTAATGCCGAAAGTATTGCTTTTCCATCATGCCATTCAATATGAAGCTTCGCTCCAATCGTATTTAACATGTCGCAAATTCCCTGATAACCCTTCGTATATCGTTCGAATTGATAATTCGTAATGTCTAATTCTGCATCTTCTTGTTTGGCCGCAAAAACATCCATTAAATCCAACTTTTGTATTATATTTTCAAGAACTCTGTTTGCATCACCTGATACGATAAGATAATCTTTACCTGTATCCGGTTCAATAACTTTCTTTTCCAAAATTCCTTGAAATGTTCGTCCGTGATAAACAATCCTTTTCTGTTCTGTATCGACTTTCTGGTCATCTATCGTTCCTCCATACTCAGTCCCCTCAACATAAATCCAGTATCCTCCCGAACAGCAATTATCCGTGATTGCTACCGTAAGAGTAAAATCATTCTCATCCGTTCCAAAAGCCAAATCAAACGAGCAATCTATCAATATTCCAATTTCATCTTTGTTTTCATCTGCATATATTAAGTCCATTTCGGTTCACTTCTCTCGTCGATAATTACTACGTCAAATCCATAATCTCCATCCCATGTTACGGAGCATTCTCCTGCAGGTATTTTTTCAAATATGTAATGGTCTTTATTACGAAACTTGAAACAATTCGTAGTACTTCCATCTTTGTGCGTGAGTATAATAGTTTTCTTCTTTGAATCAATTGTCAGATACTCACCCTTTTCCAGTGAAACAAATACTTCATACAGATTGTTTCCAATATAGCATTTTGGATTTTCACACTCTCCATAGAATATGATTCGAAAATCACATGCTATAAATCCTGTATTATTTAATGTTCTTAATAAAATATCCGTTGCATAATCATATGGGTGATCAAATGGATAATCTAAATTATTGCCTTCTTGATTCAATAGATTCACTCCAGGAATGAATGTTGATTTTGTTTCTTTTATCCATACTGGCTGATCTGTCAAAATCTCTAGTGTCACTTCCATGTATCTCTTATCAAACAGATAGTTTGTTTTTGAGGAACCGATAATGTAACATTTCATGTAATATTCACCGATGGTCAATGTTCCAGGTTCCTTTACAAGAACATCTTTTTCCGCATATTCCATTAATCTGTTTTTAATATCAATTCCTTCTTCTTTACTTTTACATGCTATTACAATTGGCAACTTTTTATTTTTAATCCCACGCTCAAAAAGGCTTATCTTGTCATTTTCCGACTGATAAGCCCATTTGTAATCGCGTAAATCATTATAATTTGCAAAAAGTCCATTTTGTCCAAACTGAAGCGATTCATTAATATGATTTGTATATGTGATTTTTTCAAGCATTAATCTACCGCCTTTACTAATCTTGCAAATTCTCTATCTCCTATGCTCAATTTCAAATTCGATAGAACATTTATTAACATTGGCAGATATGCACTAAGCAACTGTAGAATTTCTTCTGCTGTAATGGATGTAGTATCTTCTCTTTCATCCAATGCTTCTTTTATATAGCTTTTTAATGTGCTGATTGGAGCAATTGCTTCAGGTTCTTTTTCTCCACCAATCATTGTTTTACCTGTATATGGATTGTATCCAAACTCCGTCGGTTTTGTCATGACCGCACCGTCTGCATACCATTCAACTCCTATCGATGGTACACCCTGCATACCTACTTTCTTAAATAAATCAGCTACCTTTCCCTGCGTATTCCACTGGATATCGAAATGAGGAAGTTTTATATCCGGAAGTTTCCAATCAAAATTGAACATGGACTTAATTCCGCTCACAATGTCTTTTACGGAATCTCTTGCATTCGAAAACATTCCTTCTATTTTGTCGGATACAGCTCCGAATTTATCCTGAATAATTCCACCAATTTCCATAAACTTTTCTGATGCTCCGGAACGTATGCTTTCTACTGCATCTAATCCTCTTTTTTTCATATCATCAAAGCTATTAATTGCATTATCTGCAGTTCCTCTGATCCATGAGCTGATATTATCTTTTGCTTCTTCCCATTTTCCCTGGATACCCTGTGCAGCTTCTTCACTCAATTTCTTTCCGCTATCTCTAAGTTCTTCCAATTTTGTTCTGACGTTTTCTTTCATTTCATCGACAGATTGCTTCATCTTGTCTCTTGTCTCATCAAATTTAGAAGTCCATTTTTCCTTTAAGTCATTGAATTTTGAAGCTCCGTTTTCCTTTATTTCTGTGAACTTTTCACTTACACCTTTTCCAAGTTCTTTCAGTTTACCTATGGTATTATCATAAAGTTCTTCCGATGACGCTATGACAGATTCTTTCATATTATCCCAGCTCTGTTTTGCGCTCTCTTTCATGTCTTCCCAGCTTTGTTTCGCGTTCTCTTTCAGCTCATTGAACTTTTCTGATGCCTTGTCTGCTAACTCTGCTGCCTTTTCTTTTATTGTATCCCAGTTTTTATAAAGAGCTACTCCGATAGCTATCAGTGCAGTCACCACCGCAATTACTGCAAGAACCGGTGCGCTTATTCCGGCAATTGCAGGAATTAATGTACCTGAAATAAACGTTCCTACCGTAGTAAGTACTGTTCCTAATGCAGTAAAAATTGTACTCATTTTACCTACAATCGAAATAACTGTAGCAATTCCACTTACAAGTTTTCCTCCTACTGAAATCACTGTTCCGATAATGGTAATAACTTTTCCCACAATCACAAGAACCGGTCCAATTGCTGCTACAATGGCCGCCCATTTAATGATCTGGTCAACCTGTTCATCCGATAAGCTGCTAAACCAATCGCATAATTCACCGATTTTATCTGCAAGCTTTCCAATATACGGTGCCAGTCTTTCACCTATAGTGATACACATTTCTTCAAATCGTGATTTCAATATTTTTAATTGAGCTGATAGTGTTTCATTTTGGATTTCAACCATTTCTTTGGCTGCATCATTACATCCTAGCAATCCCTGTCTGTATTGCTCAAATGCGCCTGTTGATTCACCCATTACTGTCATTAATTCCGCTTGAGCCGTCTTTCCTGCAACTGTATAAGATAAGTTAGACTTTTCTTCATCTGTTAATCCTCTCCACACCGACTGCATTCCGGAAAGAATACTTGATAATGACTTCACATTTCCCTGCGAGTCATAAACCTCAACTCCGTATAATTCAAGCTGACCTCTGCATCCTGATACATCATTTCCCAATCTTGTCATGATGCTTGCCAATGCTGTTCCAGCTTCTCCGCCCTTGATACCACTGTCTGCCATTACCATCAAAGCTGCCGTTGTATCTTCCAGGCTATATCCTAATTGTGTTGATGTTGCCGCAACATTTTTATATGCTTCTCCAAGCTGTTCAACATCTGTATTGGAATTCGACATTGCAAATGCCAACTGGTCTACAAATCCTGATGCATCCGTTGCCTTCAATCCAAATGCCGTTAAATAGTCTGTAACTATATCCGATGCATTTCCCAAATCCATTTGTGCTGCTGCCGCAAGGTTTAATACTGCTGGAAGTCCATCTGTCATTTCTTCTGCATTCCATCCGGCTAATCCCATGTAATACAATGCATCTGCACACTCTGACGCACTGTATACGGTTTCTTTTGCCATTGACCTTGCCTTTTCTTCCAGTTTTTCCATCGTTTCTGATGAAGCTCCTGTTACAGCCTGTACATTTGCCATTGATTCTTCAAATGTTGAAAATGTTTTTACTGCTGTAGCTCCTAATGCTACAATTGGTGCTGTAACTTCTGCAGATAGTTTTGTTCCGAAGCTTGTAATCTTCTTTCCTGCATTTTCTACACTGTCCGCAATCTTCATTGTCATGTCTGCAGCTGTATCCGCGACTTTGCTTATGCTGTTTATTGCATCTGATGTTTTTATCAGGATTGTTCCAAATAAGCTAAAAATTTCCATTTTTTAACCTGCAATCTTTCTTACTCGCTCTAAAATTTCTTCTTCCGATTCTTCTTTTGCCGAATTATCCTGATCTTGTATTGTTCCTCCCAATTTTTTCCTAAAATCATCTAGTGACATTTCAAACTGCGGTCCAGCTATCCATCTCATATATAGCTTTTCTTCTTCTACCTGTTTTTGCGCACAAAAAAGGATATCTAATCCGGATTTATAATCCAGCATTAAGATATCCTTTGCTCCTGCACCATATCTGGAATAGAGTAAATCTACATGTCTTGTGCTAACTCTCCCGCATCCTTGAAAAAATCAAAGATGTCATTCATTTCTGTAATCTGTTTGATCATCTCTTTAACAGATTTCAAACTCTGCTTGGCCATTTCCTCTGCATCTATTTCGCAAATTCCACCCAATAATTCATATACCATTTTTTCGACATTGTTTTCTGCAGCGACATTTATGATAAACATTACTACTTTGATTCCAAATTGTTTACTGAATTCTTCCTGAATGGTTTTTAATTCAACTGCTTTTATCTTTGCTTCTTCTAAATCTTTTTCATCATTAGATGCTTCGGATTCCTGCTTCATTTTTAATACTTTTTCTCTTGCAGCTCTTCTCTTTTCATTTACTTCTTCCAGCATTTCTGCAATTTTATCGCTGGCATTGGTTTCCCTGATCAGTTTTGCAAGCTTAAACGTATCCTGTAATTGAATTTCTCTCATGTTATAATCCCCTTTTAAACTAAGACTTGCTTGTTGTTGTCTGTGCTACACTGTTGGCTTCAATATCCGGATAATAAATTTCAAACGGTGGCTCGTCCAATTCTCCCTGCTCATAATGGCCATAAAACTTCATGCTGATAACACTTTCGTTTTTGTCCTCTGTTTTCAACTGAAGGCCTCCGATGTTCAATGCATTTTTTACTACGATAATAACCGGTTCGTCAGATCCTGATACGGTTCCGATCCATGTAATATTATCAATGTAATCTGTTAACTCGATGTTCTGTTTTGCCGTAATCTTTTTATATCCGCTTAAAGTAGCAGTTTCAACTTTTGATGCAATTAATGCTGCTTGCAAAGTTTCTTTCTTGATTTCCAGCACATTTGCCTGTAATGCTACATCCCAGTCATCAATCTGCTCTAATCCTTTTGCTCTTCCTGATACACCATCTACTTGTATCTGTCTTACGGTAGGAACCGCATCAAACTGTCCTCCACCTCTTGTTGCCCCAATCAGTTTTCCAGCTGCAACAGCTGTATCATATGTGTCTTTTTCTACATCATAATTTTTGAAATATGCTCCCGCATTTAATAATAAATGTTCCTGTGTGCTTTTTGTAAATCCGCTATACTTTTTCATGCTTTAACTCCTCTCATAGCAATATAATTCGAATTGTTCCCGTATCCGTTTAATACTTTTATCCGGATCCTTTATCGGCTCTCTGTTTCCGTTGTAACAGTAATACAATGTATCGTCTGATAATCTGATACATCCATTCAGTTTCTTCTCGATACTGTCCATCATGCTTTCTGCTCTCGAATAGTATTTGTGTTGGTCCCATACATTAATTTCCAGAATCAGTCTTTGTCTCTCATCATCCTGACCAATTCTTTTTAATGAAAAAACTTTATATGGATATTCCGCTTCTTCCGGAGCATCTTCATAATATGCACCAAGATATTTTTCCAGTTCCTCTTTTAATTTCTGCATCAGTCACCATTTCCTTCATAATCTTCTTCACTAATCAGTGACATTGCCATTGCTTCATCTTCCAACGCACTTAAGTATTTGCTTTCTATCATGACGATTTCAGCAATATTATCCTCTACTGCCTTTGTCAACAGTCCCATTCTTGGTTCTTTGCTTGTCCCTAATTCCTGGAAACCACCGTAAAAGGCATTTGGCTTAATGCCGACCTGTAATTCAGGTATCAGTTCCTTCTTATGCTTTACCCAATACTGTGTAAATCGGTTCACTTTACCTGTTCTCTTGAAAAAGTGTGTGTAGAATGATTGTCGAAACCTTTTACATACAAACTTTCCAACATCTCTTAAAGCAGCCCTACAAAGCTCCTGCATCGTATATGAGCACTTATCCACACTGTCAACAAATTTCAATCCGTCTTTTTCAATTCTTACGACAGATTTAGGTACCGGCATCCCTAACACCTCCATAACATGTAATTTCAATGCTATTTATCTTTGTTTTATATGTTCTCATGACTTTGTATCTGATTCCTTCGTAAATCAATTCCTTTTCTCCGGAATAATCAGAATAATCCGCTAACTCAAACTTTAACTCCGGTTTCATTCCCGCAGTCTGTGCCTGATAAAACTCGGTTTGTCCGATTGATTTGAGCTCTGCAAACCGTTCTTTTCTGATTTCTGTCTTTTTCTCATCACCGAATTCGTCTTTTTCATTCGAATCAACATATTCAACTAAATAAATACATTCATTGCACATCGTTATAGTCTCCGCACAAGCATAATCCATCACTCATGGACTTATACGCTTTTTCATATCTCTCAGCCTGATTTTCAAAATTAAACTGCCATCTTGCATAATTTTTCTGACATGCAAGCACCAGCGGATCATCTTTTATACAATCTCTGATTTCTCCGTCTTTGTCATAAATTTTGATGCCTTTTCTATGCATATCTGCATAACACTGTCTGATTGTATCTTCGATTTCATCATTGATTGAATCATTACTGATTCTGATTGCTTTTTTAATTTTTCCAATCATCGTTTGTTACCTCATTGCAAAATAAGGAGACAGCATAAACTGCCTCCCTTTTGCTTTATTTTTATATTACTGATTGTCTGTAGGGCCTTCGGCTACAGGAAATGTTTCTGTTGTCAGAAGCGTATGTGCTTTTGTAGTAATAACATTTCCATCCATTACAGCATAACCACAATAATCTGTAGTACGGGCTTTTGCATGGTCTTCTGTTGTCATTGTAATATCTTTGTTGATATTCATATGATAACCTGCTGCCGCATTTGAAAACAGAATTTCTCCGTTTTTCATGGATGCATCTTCTTCTACCATGCATCCTAATACTCTGAATTTACCCGGATTTGATGGATCCTGAATAAAAATTGGTCTCTTGTTTGCATCTAAAACATTTGCAAGTGCATTCCAGATAGTATCATTGTTTGCATAAATCTTAAGACCGACTGAATATCCGGATTTAATCTTTGACCTTGCATTTGTTAATGATGTGTATGTCAGTTTACCGGCTTCATAAACAATAACCTGAGGATGGTCTTTTTCTTCTCTCAATGCCGTTACTACTCCTACCGGCTCCGGTTTTGCTTTATTTGCATTTCCAGCACCGTGTGTCGCACCATATCCTGCTGCCGCACCCATCTTTTTACCCATTCTTCTCTTAATGTACGGAATGAAGTCATCCATGGCCATTTCTTTTAATTTCCATGAAACCGTAATTGCTCTTGACAACTCACATCCATTTAATGTGAATGTTTTAAACGCCTCTTTACCATCTTCTGTTGCTTTTGCTTCCTCATACCATCCGGCATCTGATGATGTATCTTCCTGAACCATGGAAAGCACACCATTCACGTATGTTTTTGATATATCATTGAAGTATGGATACAGATTGGCGGCTTCTTCCCAGATACCTTTTGCTACTGTCGTAGGAATGACAATTCCGGTATTTCCCGTTGTGTGAGTGAATGCTTCATCAACCAGATCATAAGCTTTCTTTTCTTCATCCGTTAATGTCGTAATGCCCTGCATTGTTTTGGCCCACGCATGCAAATAATTGTCAGATGCAATCACATCTTCAATTTTCTTAGCTTTTTCATCTTTTCCAAATGCAGCTTCCATCGGCATGCCTTTAAAAGCCATCGGTTCTTTGTTTAAAGCATCGAAATTAGCCTGTGCCTGTGCCTGTGCTTCCCATTTGTCATCCAGCGCCTCTACTTCTTTCATTTTGTTCTGCGCTTCTTCCGCTTTTCCCTCATTGATGAGGTTCTGTGCTTCATCCATAAGCATCTTTCTGTTTTCTAAGTACTCTTTTCTTTTCATTCTCCTTGTTCTCCTTTTCTTAGTTTTAAAAGATTAAGTTTTTGCTGTAATAAAAAAACACTTTCGTCAGATTTTTCTTCAGAAACTGTTTCTTTTAACATTTTATTTACTTTTTCCAGCTGTTCTCTTGTTGGCAGCTCAAACATTGGTCCATCAATTATAACCTGCGTTTCTTTTTCTTCAAACATAATGGCATCGATCATATTTCTTTCTTTCGCCTGTTCTGCAGTCAGCCATGTTTCATGTTCCATCATTTCCAATGCTTCTTCTTCCGACATTCCGGCTTTATTCATGTACGCTGTGCATAATGCTTTATCCGCTGTTCGTAAAACTTCCGCCGTATGCTCTAAATCCGAATGATTTCCCCTTGCACCAGTCGATACGCAATGGACCATCATGAGTGCCGTCGGTGCCATTTCACAATATGCTGCCATCGCAATAATGGAAGCTGCGCTACATGCTTCTCCTGTGATTTTTATTTTAACAACATCTCTGTGTTCTCTCAGCATTGTATAGATTTCGCTTCCAACATCAATCACACCACCAGGACTGTTTATTAAAACTTCTACTTCATCTCCCGGCTTTAGATTATCAATAACACTCTTTACATCTGCCGGACATGTTGCATCCATCATGAAATAGTCATAATACCATTTATAATCATTCGGTATCAGACTTCCCCTGATATTCACCTTGTGCTTCATCTTTTCTCCTTTCTGCTGTTGTTGTACTCAATAGCTTATTTATCATTTCTGCAACTTCTGAAAAATTCTCTTCCGTCATTTTGCTTAGCATTTGTGTAGTCAGATTTACAACCTGCGTATCCAGTCTTCGGATAAATACGTCTCCATCCATTACCGGCTCAAGATTCATGGCAATACGCCACTCATTGATACTCATTGCTCCTCTGTCAACCATTCCCTGAAGCTCTAATTTTGTTTTTAGGCTTGCGCACATCAAATTGTTGGCCGAGAAAATAATTTGGTTGTTACATCCTCTTTCCCGTCTGCTAAACAGTCTTACGGTATACACCTGTCCTGCCTGTATTACAAACGGTTCAATTTCTGCCTCATAATATGCATTCCACTCATCTTCTGTCCATTTTGATTGTACAATTTTTTCATTGGTATTAAAAAATGAGTAAATTCTTTCAACTGTTGTTTTGGTCTGTGCTGCATTCGGAACATAGTCTTTCGGTTCAATTCGTGTAGCAGTTGCTTTCGCATCTACACCGGCAGCTCCAAAAGTATCACTTTCAATATTCAGATAGTTATTTACAAAATTTTCAACATGTTTTTTGATATCTTCCTCACGCATGGACTGATTAAACGTCAATAACCACCGGATCAAACCACTGTTCTTAATGGCTTTTATAATTCCCTGGTCAATCGTCCCAATTACTTCCATCATAGGACGCAATGCTTCAACCGGGCTTGTGCCGAAAATATCATTATCATAAAAATCCTGCCTTAGATGAATGATATCTGTATATATGAAAATGTCACTTTTTCCGTTTCTATAGGAAAATTTCAGATATAATTCCTCATTTTTATATAACGTTTCACAAACATCACAAGGAATTGGATATAACTGAATTGGTTTTCCGTTTTCATCCCGAACGATAAGTGCAAATGCATTATTATTCAGAATTAATTGCGTTGCCATCTTTTCCTGAAACTGCTGTGCTGTCATAAATGGATTTGGTTCTGCCAACAGGAACTTAATGTTTGCATCCGGATCTATTTTCATATCATTTCCGGTTCCCCTGATGTGCTTTGCATTCAGTTTTCCAATGGCTTTTACCTTTGGCCTGATACATGCTCTTACAATATCACTGTTGTATAATTTCCCATCCCATCTATAATAATGCTCACCATATGTATTTATCATTTTGATGATTTCTTTCCCCACTTTTTCATTTTTCATTGTGGGTGCTCTTTTTCGAAATATTCCCATTGTTCTCCTCTCTATATCAGGCTCAAATAATCTTCCAAATTATTTTCAAGCTCTACATATGCATTCAGTAATCCGGCTGTCCCGTCAATTCTTCTTGTTCTTAAATTTCCTTTTGCCGGCTGTATATTTCCATTTTTGTCCATATCTACCGATGTATTTGCCAAGCACCATTTCAGTATCGGATTGTTGTTATATACAATTCTCTTAGATGACAAATCTGCACCTAATGATTTCATTGGTCCTGACAATGTCTTTTTTCCCTGGTGTACCGGATCCATCACCGATGCACCAAATGCACTTTTCATATCTTCTACAAAGTAAGTTGCAGACCATGCATCATATCCGCATTTGTACAGATAAATATCCAGGTCGTTTTGTATTTCCTCATACCATTCTTTCACATACTTGTAATGTACCCGATTTCCCGGACAGGTTCTTAAAAATCCTTTCTCTTTCCATTTGTCATATGGTATTTTATCTTCCTTTACCCTTTGTTCTAATAAATCTTCCGGAAGCCAGTACATTTGCAGGACGTATATTTGATTATCACCCGGAACCATAAATATAATCGTTGCATTTGTGAGGTCCGTCGTGCTGGAAAGGTCGCATCCGCCGATTCCGTATCTTGGTTTTAATTGCGCAATATCAAATGTTGCTTTATTATCAACCTGTTCAAATGTCAGCCATGCTTCTGTGGATGTTTCCCGTATATTAAATTCTTTGCATACAAGATTCTTGATAAGATCATGGTTTTCTTTTGCTTTTGCAACTTTTTCCGCTAATGTTGAACTTTTTTTAATCGTTCCTAATCCCGGATTTGCTTTCATCCAGCAATCCGGATTTACCCACTCTTTTCTTACATCCAATTCATAGATAAAAGGGAAAAAGTGAATGTCTTTATATCCATTCTCGTCAAAGAGTCCATTAATGACTCTTTCTGCTTCATCATATTTCTGATCGTATATATCTTCCCTTACGGTTCCTGCTGTCGATGTTATGAATATCAACGGCTGATTTCTTACCGATACACCATCTGCTATAATGTCATATAATGCTCTTCCGTTTTTCCACTGGTGAATTTCATCCATCAGCGCACCATGAACGTTTAGTCCATCCAATGTGTCTGAATCGGAAGCTAATGGCTTAAAGGTTCCATCGTTATATAATTCACTCGAAAGCTCTGCTACCAGAGGTTTAATCCTTCGAAGCAATGCCGGTGATTTTCTCACCATTCTCTTTGCTTCATTCCAGATAATCTTTGCCTGGTCTTTTTTGGTTGCTACTGCATACACTTCCGGGCCCGGTTCTGCGTCACCGATCTGCAAATATAATCCAACAATTGATGCAAGCAACGATTTACCGTTCTTTTTTGCAACAATCAATAAAGCTTCTCGGCACATTCTGTTTCCGTTTATATCAATAAACCCGAATACTGCTGCCAGCAATGCTTTTTCCCATAGCTCCAGCTGAACCAGCTTGCCGGCGCCTGCTCCTTTTGACAGTCTGCAGTAATTTTCGGCAAATTCCAGAATATGATTTGCTCTTTTATTTGAATAAAAATACTCACCCGGATGATTTACCAGGTGAGCTAAATATTTATACCATACATATGTCTTTCTGCATACCGTGACGCTTCCATTTTCGATTTGATTCCAATATTCCAGGATCGGATTGTATGTTAGCGGATATTGTTTCTTTTTTCTCATTAAACATCTTCTCTTCCGTTAACGAAATCGTCAAAATCGTCTTCCTGTTCCTTTGTATTTTTTTCATTTTTTGGCATACATTCTATCAAAATTTTCATTGCTGCTGTCTGTTTTTGTGACATTTGCAGATACAATTGCGCATCCGGTGACTGCTTTTCTCCCCACTGGTCTTTTCCATTTTGATAGCGTATTGTTGTTCCATTTTTATTAATGCTTTCTCTCAGATCCTGCATGGTAATTGTCATGAATGCTACATCGTCAATCGTTGAAAATACTAGTTTTTTCTTATTCTCATCAATTCCTTTGAATAGTCTTCTTAACCGATTTATTTCCTTCTTTATCCTTGCTTTTTTCTCTTCTAAATCGTGTTCTTTTTCCTCTGTTTGAAGCAGCTCTTCTTTTGCCATATACCACACCCCCTATACGCGCGACCTGTGTATTCTTCGAAACCCCGGCCGTCGGTCCCCTGTATTCAAATAGTGTTTTTCAAATAGGGGGGCTTCCGGCAAATTGGATTTCCGTCTTCATCAAACATACAAATGACTTCCGGACTCTTATTTCCTACTCCATGACCTTCAAACATATCATGACAATCTTTGCATACATATTCCAGATTGATATGATTTAATGATATGTCCGGATTATCTATATTTGTTGGTGTCAATGTAATTTTGTGGTGTACAATATATCCTATTCTCTGCTTGCACTCCTCACACATTCCTCCATCAATCAATATTCTGTATTGTATGTATGAGTTTCTGCATTTCAGCCACTTTTTTGATTTATAAAATGCTTGTGCCCACTCTTTTGCCATATCATTTCCTTCTCGTTGCACCGGTGCAACTTTTCTATTGCACAAAAAAGGAGCCTATGATTTCTCATAAGCTCCCTTACTCGGGATTGATCACAACATCGAGATCAGCATTCCTGTTTCGGCAATTTAATAATATCATAAAAAAAACGAACAAAACGAACAAAACGAACAAACTTTATTTTTTTTGCATCTTTTTTTCTTCGATATACTTTTTCATGAACTCGGTAATCTTTGCCGACTGTGCTACTCCGTCTTCCTCACATGCCTTTGCGAACTCTTCGACGATATCTTTCTTTAACTTGAATGCCTTTGCTACGTATCCTGCTTTCTTCTGATACTTCTCGGATGCTATCGTTTGTTTACTTGGCGAACCCTTCGGCATAACTATTCTCCTTTCTTCTTTTCCACGAACGCAATTACTAATTTCACACAGCCGATTGCAATAAAGAATATTGCTAAAAATAATAATGTTTCTTTCATATTGTCTTTTAACAAGTGAGTGTGCTATACTTTGTTTACGGAAGAGCTTTCGCTCTTCCGCTCCTGACTAAAACAGGATTTTTTG
>JAEDFR010000180.1 GCA_016297945.1 Lachnospiraceae bacterium
CTCCACAGAAAGCGGAAGTGTGTTTACTTCCGCCTATAATTTTTTTAGGTTAGCGGCTGAATCTATTTTCAGTCGGTAATATTTTTTAGATTGTATTCTCTCTGTCACAACAAACCGGATGCAATCTATTCAAAAGTGCATTATAGTCGTCAATTACATACATTGCCGGAATCGCATATGCTTTAATACCATATTTATTTGCTGTTCCCATTTCGATGCAACAGCCGTTCCAATCGTAGCTCTCACGTATTCCAATAAACACATCTGCTTCTGACAACTTTTTCAGGCTTTCACCAAGATACCAAATTGCCTGATTATTGTTCTGCGGTGGGTTATCCTCTATGTAACTGTCAATCAGTTCCAGTTCTTCGCCCTCGTAGATTTCAGCAATCTTTTTCATCTTCTGTATACTTGCTTTGATTTCCTCTTCTGTTCTGTATTTCATAGGCACGCTTACAAATAACTTTTTCATTTTCACCATTCCTTTCTTTACGACTAACTCCGTTTGTTAGCCGGTAATGTTATTTATTTTACTTGTTTTGCTTCTAAGCAAACATCTTTTCCATTTTCCATTCTTCTCCACAAAGTAGTAATGTAAATGTGATTAAACATTGATATATCGTCTTTGTGTTCTTGTGTTTCATATTGCTACAATTCACTTAACAATGACATCATTTCTTGACTTATGGAAATTGAAATCAAATCGTCAACTATTATATTATTTTTCATTCAAGCACAACACCTTTCTTGATACCTCAACACATTCTTCTCTCTTTTCTTCATTCGTGCATTTTCCGTCTGCGTTGTATCGGCAAGTGGTTAGGTTGCAGTTATTATTTTCAATCGCATTGTTTACTTTTTCAACAAATTCCGTTAGTGGCATATCGTTTATTGTTATCTCTTGCATTGCTCTTTGTGCTACATCTTTTGCCATATATTCAATGCTTGGAAATTTAGCCATATTCTCAATTCTAACTCCTTTCACTACAATTCCTCACTCAATCAATAAAATGTCATTCTCGGTCATTCTGCGTGGTCTGAATGGCATTTATTATTAAATTCCTCAATTGCACCATCAAACGCTTCATCCATTTTCTTGCGAACATCATCCGATTTATCTTTATCAAGAATACACGATACAATTACCTTGTTTTCCAAATGAATAACATTTAATAATGTCAATATCGCCACAAAAAAATCTCCCATTATCAAACCTCCTACTTGTTATGCTTGCAATACACAATTTACACATAGTCACATTGCCACTTAAAACAAATTATCCGGAAACTCTTCACCATTTATAAGTTTCCAGAAGTATTTACTGATTGTTGGTGGGCTAACTCCAACGTACTTTGCGGCTTTAGTTAGGCTCATTTTGCATTGCGCCCATTGATTGTACGCATAATAAAATTTTTCCTTGTCAATCTTATGTACTCCTTTTGCCATTTTTCTTCACTCCTTTAATTTTGGAAATCTGAATGTCGAATATGCATATTTCTTTCATTTCCTAATTCCAACAACGACCATGCACCTATAATTGATTATGTATTCTGTTACATTGGATGAGTGCGGACTTGAACCTCACGGCTGACCTTTTGCGCGCAACGGTCACATAAATTCATTCTAACTTAACATACCAGGCGCCTTGGCATCTCGGTAAAAAATAAAAATATGCTGCCTGCCCATTGCATCATCCAATACAAGCCAAGTAGTGAACGATGATGAGATTGTTTAGCCTGAATAGTTCCTTGGCTTGTCCTTATTTGATTTTTTTTAGTAGGCTGACACCTTGTCACAACTACCAAAGTATCGCCATGTCGGTTACTCCGATTAGGCGATAATCGGATTGTAAGGATTCGAACCTTTTACCCCACGAGATCAGATACATCTCTTCCCAAATGTATCCAGTCAAGTATGCGGCAATCCGTTTTGTGTGCGTGATGAAAATGACAAAAAGCACGCACACACATCTTTGAAAGGAGTGTTCCTCATGTCACGAGAAACTCTAAAAACCACCGGCTATAACGGCTCTGCTTTGGAAAGCAAAACTTGATTTTCACATCATCAATAGGGAGGAACAAATAAACCTGCCTAAATTCTGCCATGACATTTGACCGCCACAGCAGAAATCAAATAAATGAGGTATTATGAAAAAGGTATTACACCAAAATACCGACTATCACGGCACCGCTTCTCTCGGTGTTTGATTTCCACAGTTTGGAACTCGGCTAAGCCCCGTAAACCGTACAGACATTTGACCGACCTGCACGGTGTAAAGAAAAAGGACAAGTTTATATCAAAAAATTCTAACTACCTAGTGTTATGTTCAAGTGTCCAGCACCTATAAGTGCATTTACTCGTTCAAATTCTTCCTGCGCTGATTTTTCTGATTCATACGCGCCTAGCAAATAATTTTTACCGTTTTCTAACTCTGCATTTATTGTCATTCCATCTCGTCTCAACACTGCTCTGTCTAACGGGATAGATATATCTTGGCCTTGTGAAACTATTCTCATCCGGCTCAACCTCCGTTTTTTGTTTTTGGGGATATTGGGGGGACTTAATATGGCGAACGTACGTTCTTATATAGACCCCCTGCCCCCTCTTCCAGTCCATCCGGTGCGGATTAGCTCAAATCTGTTACGCGTCCGCTCCTCTGTTCTTGTTTGGTTTGCTTTCTTCCACTCTCTTGGACAAACTACAGTTTGTCACATAGAGTAAATCAATATATAGTTGTCTATTCCACATCTTCCACAATATCTTGTTTTTCTTTCGATTCCAGCGCTTGAACCTGTGCAGGTTCTCCCAATTTTGGCAAATCAGATGCACCCAATGCGGCGCGCTGTGTGTTCTCTCGTGATACTCCTGGAAGATTCCATTGGAAATGATGGTTAAGCATTGCCAGAATCCCCATTGCCTTATTTCCAGCAGTTGGAAGTTTTGCGCTTAAAGATTCCTCGCGTAAATCTCTTAATTTTTGCGAAAGAAGAAAACCACCGTCACTTGATTTCCCCCTCATAGTCGTACCCCAACCAGACAGAAGTCTCCAGTCTATCCCAGTAAGAAACGAAAATCCCATTATAGAAATCTCTTTGTCGTTAATCATACACAAGTAAGCATAAGCCGCCAGAACCTTGTCAAGTAAATCGTAGTCATATCGGTTACATGTTCCAGTGCAGCCATCTGCAAACTCAAAAGCTTTTTTATCTTTAAAAAATTCGCGCCCCTTAAATAAGCACTTGTTTGCATACATTAAAGCACCATTCCAGATCCCCTGAGGTTCTTTGCTCATGTCTTTGATTGGTGGCTTTTTCATTTTGCAGTATTCATCTATACAGGCTGCTATCTGGCTGTCATAGACTTCCGGCATCTGCTCCGCTTCAATCTGTTCTAATTCGATTTTTTTGGTATTTCCATTTTCTGCCATATTAGCCACCTCCTGAATGATTCCAGCACAGCCCGTTTATTCTGTCCGGCTCTGTCTGGCTTGCTCTATCTTATCCGACCTCGTCCGGTTTGGTCTGACCTGGTCGGTTTGTTTTGTCCTCTTACTTTTATTGGACGATTTTTTTACCCATTTGTCAACGAAAAATTTTATTTTTTTTTTAAAAATTTATTTTGC
>JAEDFR010000041.1 GCA_016297945.1 Lachnospiraceae bacterium
TGTAATATTCCCTGCAGTTTGCAAATTGCATGAGAGAGGGTTTGTCAATGAGCGAATGTTAATAGAAATGGCAAATGAGTATAGTGGCTGTTATGTTGGCGCACATAGCATATCTCATTGCAATTTACGCTATTCTTCAAAAGAAAAAAGTAAAAAAGAGATTGTAGAATCAGGAGAGATAATTGGGGAAATCATTGGGAAAGCAATCGATATGTTCGCTTATCCCTATGGCTCTTTAGATGCAGTTGGAAAACGAGAACGTAAGATTGCAGGGCAAAAATATCATATTGCATTTGGGACACTGCAAGGTGGCATGACAGACAAAGCCGATTTGGCATATTTACCAAGAATAAATATTAATGAGGAAAATTTTGCTTATAAAATTATATGAAAATATATCAGAACTTATGAATTTGAAAGGTGTTTTACATGAACATACTGTTGTTAGCATATTCTGATTCAGTATTTACGAGAGATTTTTGTGAGCAAGTTCTTAATAAGGAAAACATAAATACGGTTATTCTAACTCCTGCTTCAACTAAGCAGTACAGGCAGGATTACGTTGACAACCATGTGAAAGAAATAGAATGGCCAGATTTTTTTCTAAAGGGGATAGGTAAGAATCTTAGTGCACTGCCGTTACTTATGAAAGAGTGGAATAGCTTAAAAGAAAAGATAGGATTTGGGGATCAGATTGATGCCCTGCACATTCATTATGTTGAGCCTTTGCATATATTATATTTTTTCCCTTTTTGGAGAAGGGCAAGGAAACGCGTTTTAACATTTTGGGGAAGTGATCTTCTTCGTGCTTCAAAGCAAAAGTTATGGATTTTCCCCTTTTTTTTAAAACAATCTACTTCTATTGTGCTTATGATACAGAATCAATGCAATTACTTTCATGAAGTTTTTGGGCATAAATATGATGATAAGCTCCACATCATTGACTTTGGAAACAGTCTTCTGAATGTGATAGATGATGTGATACAGAACTATACAGTTGAGGAATGTAAAAAGCATTTTAACCTACCATTGGACAAGTTAATTGTACATATAGGATATAATGCGTTTAGAGATCAACAGCATTTGAAAATTTTAGAAAACATAGCACTGCTGTCTAAAGATATGATGCAAAAATTGAAACTGATTTTTCACATATCATATGGGCAAGAAAATGATTTTGACGATTATAAGCAGCAGATGGTTGAAATTATGGATGCAGCGCAGATGGATTATGTCTTTATTGATACCTATTTGCAGGGAGAAGAACTTGCAATGTTCCGTCGAACCTGCGATTTGTTTGTTTATGGTCAAAAGACGGATGCGCGTTCTGCGAGCCCGCTAGAATATATATATGCCGGTGCAGAGTTTGTTTGTCCCAGATGGCTTGCCGGTAACTATGAAATGCTTGATCAGGCAGGAATCAGATACTATTCATATAATGATTTTGGCGAGTTAGATAAAGCAATACAGTTGTGTTTGGAGAAAATAGATTCGCCTGAGGGGAAAATATCCGATCGGGAAAGAAAAGCAATCCGCGACGAAATTTCATGGGATTCCTTAGCTGAAAAATGGAGGGCTTTATATGAGTAAGGATTTACAAAATAATAGGCTTATATGGCTGAATGGTGAAATTGTACCGGTTAATGAGGCTATGATTAATGTGCTTTCACCGACCTCTCAATTTGGTGCCAATGTATTTGAGGGAATTCGCTGTTACTGGAATGAGGAAAAAAAGCAGTTATATGCATTTCGACTGGCAGACCATTATGCAAGGCTTATGCAGTCAATTCGTTTATTTGGCTTAAAAAGTCCCTATACAGTTCAGGATTTTGAAAACTATTTGAAGGATGTAGTAAAGGCCAATCAGTATAAGGAGGATATAGCTGTAAGGCAGACCGTGTTCGTGGATGGGTTTGGAAGCTGGTTTTCCACAGAACCGGTTGGCATGTTTATTGCTCCGATTGCAAAAGCCAGAAAGGATATTCCTCTGTCAAAAGGAGAAAGTGTATGTGTCAGCTCGTGGGAGAGGATCAGCGAGCGAGATATGTCTCCCCGAGTAAAGGTAGGGGCTAACTATATTAACAGCAGACTTGCAAAACTGGAAGCAGCAGACAGAGGTTATGACTCTGCACTCTTTTTAAATCGAATGGGCGGTGTTGCTGAAGGAACAGGGTCCTGTTTCTTCATGGTTAAGAATGATGTTATTATTACGCCTGCGCTGACGGATTCCATACTGGAGAGTATTACAAGAGATACGATTTTAAAAATTGCATGTAATGAACTTGGGCTGAAAGTAATGGAACGCAGCATAGATCGCAGCGAATTATATATGTGTGATGAGGCATTTTTCTGTGGGTCAGCAGTTGAAATCGCTCCTATTTCCCGCATAGATGGATTTGAAATTGGCGATGGTATGCCGGGAAGACATACCATTGAACTTCACAGAAAGTACATTGAAATAGTATCAGGACAGAATGCGAAGTATATTGGTTGGAATACACCGATATACACCGAAGGAGAATAACAATGTCATTACAGATGATGTACATTACCAATAATCCCCAAATAGCAAAAATAGCGGAAAAATATTCAGTTGACAGAATTTGGGTGGATTTGGAACAGATTGGGAAAAAAGAACGTCAGGGTGGAATGAATACAGTGCAATCCACCCATTCTATTGAAGATGTCCGGCTAATCCGAAACAGCATAGAAGGCAAAGCGAGATTGCAGGTAAGAGTTAACCCCATTCACGAAATGTCACGATATGAAATAGATAAGGTGATTGAGTATGGGGCAGATATTGTTATGCTACCGTTTTTTACAACTGCAGAAGAAGCAAGGCTGTTCATTGATATGGTAGATGGGAGGGCAAGGACTTGCCTGCTTCTGGAAACAATCGGTGCAGAACAAAATCTGGACGAAATACTGGAGATTCCAGGCGTTGATGAAATTCATATCGGATTGAATGATCTGCATTTGCAATACCACCTAAAATTTATGTTTGAACTACTGGCAAACGGAAAAGTAGAGGAAATATGTAATAAAATCAGCGCGAAAGGAATTCCTTACGGATTTGGAGGCATTGCAAAGCTGGATGAAGGAATGCTTCCTGCCAGACACATTATTGCCGAGCACTATAGACTTGGTTCTTCAATGGCAATTTTATCAAGAAGTTTTTATGACTCATGGATTGCGGATGATCTGGAAGAAGTAGAGAGAACTTTTAAGTATGGTCTGGGCGAAATCAGAGAATATGAACAGCGCCTTGCAACAGAGAGTGATGATTTCTTTGAACACAATAGGAAACTGGTTCAAAAAGAGGTTACTGATATCTTACAGATTATAGGAAATAAGAGAAACTAAAAATGATGCTGAATTATGAAATTTTAAACGATTTGTCAAGAAAATACGGAGATTCTTTTTATCTGTTGGATAGTAGTGTTTTTACTCAAAACTATGGAGAGATGCTGCATGCATTTACAGACATTTATCCCGATACCCGGATTGCCTATTCATACAAAACAAACTATACGCCCAGACTCTGCAGAATCATTAATGACCAGGGAGGGGCAGCTGAGATTGTATCTGAAATGGAATTGTGGCTGGCAAGGCATATTGGTGTTGCAGGGAAAGATATTTATTACAACGGCCCGTATAAGAAAGCGCAGTTCATTGAAGAACTGATGTTGCTTGGAGGACATGTCAATCTGGATGCTGAATATGAAATAGAAATTGTGGAAGAAATTGCCCGTAAACATACAGATTGTATGCTTCAGGTTGGGATTCGTTGCAATGTGGAGATTGGGCAGGAGATACCATCAAGATTTGGCTTTGATGTTGCGTCAGGTGCTTTGCAAAAGGCTGTAGAACGTATCAATTTACTCCCAAATGTACATGTAAGCGGATTGCATTGCCATATTCCCTTTAGAACATTGGATTCCTATATTAAGAGGATGGAAGCATTAAAGGACATTCTGAAGATCTTTCCGGGATATCAATGGGATTATATCAGTCTCGGAGGAGGCTATATGGGAAAGGTTGACGAACAGATTGCAAAGCAGCTGTCATATGAGCCGCCAACCTTTGATGATTATGCAAAAACGGTTGCCGGCGGTATGAAAGATTTGTTTTCTGGCAGTGAGAAGAGACCAACTCTCATCATTGAACCGGGAAGCGCATTGGCGGCAAATGCGGTCAGGTATGTGACACGAGTAGTAAATATAAAGCAGGCTCGGGATAAAAAGATTGCAAGTCTGTCAGGCAGCACCTATCAGGTTAATCCTTCTGTTAAGGATATCAGGAGACCAATAACCGTTTATCATAGTGAAAATGGTTCTGCACAAAAGGACTATAAGCACTTGGATATGGCAGGGTATACCTGTATAGAATCAGATTATCTGTATAAAGATTATTGCGGAGCACTGGCAGTCGATGATTTTGTAGTATTTGGAAATGTGGGCTCTTATAGTGTTGTTATGAAGCCGCCCTTTATCTTGCCGGATATACCGATTTTGGAACTGATGGAAGATGGCAGTGAAAGTGTAATAAAGCGTGCACAAACGCCGGAAGATATATTTATGTACTATGACTGATTTGGGAGATATTATGATAGAGGATAAGAAGGTATCTATTATACTGTGCTTTTACAATGAAGAAAAGTATCTGGCACAGGCGATCGACAGTGTTTTGGCGCAGACATATCATAATTTTGAATTAATCATTATCAATGATGGCTCAACGGACGGAAGTGATGCGATTATTAAGCAATATT
The DNA here is from genome assembly GCA_016297945.1 of Lachnospiraceae bacterium. GTDB lineage: Bacteria > Bacillota > Clostridia > Lachnospirales > Lachnospiraceae > UBA2882. The sequence goes on from JAEDFR010000041.1 coordinate 4,772, forward strand.
CTGATGAACGCATTATTTACAGGATTAATGATGAAAACAGAAGATTAGCATATTCCAGAAACAGAGGTCTTGAACTTGCAACAGGGGACTATATTGGTTTTTTTGACGGTGATGATATTATGATTCCTGACAAGATTGCACGGCAGGTAAAATATCTTGACGAACATGAGGACACTATTGTTGTGAGTGGTGGTTATGTATATATGGATTCGGAGGGCTATACTGATGACAAAATTGTAGAACCAGAATGTCTTTCAGATGAGCAGATTAGAGCATATATGCTGTTTGGGAATTGTATTGCTGTCGGGGCAGCACTATTTCGACGGAAAATCATTGACAACTATAAAATTCGGTTGGATGAAAAGAACAAGGCGTCGGAGGACTATAGATTTTGGGTTGATGTGCTGCCATATGGGAAATTCGCCAATATTAACGGGGTATTTTACCAATACCGAATAAATCATGGCTCGAAAGCAAATTTAATTGTAAAATCGAATGTAGAGGTGTATGATGAGGAAGTTAAACAAATATTGAGAGATTCATGGGCAGCGAGAGGTTTTTCCATAGGGGAGAAAGATATTGAGTTCATATATTATCATCTCTTTGAGGGGAGAAGAACTCTGAATCCGCGTTCTGTGATTCAGGGAATGAACACATACCGGAAGATAAAAGGGCAATCGAAACAGAATAAACAAAAGGATAAAGACTTGATATTGAAATACTACAAAAGATGTTGGTTACGTAACTATCATATTTATTGGCTATTAAAAAGGTTTACTAATATTATTGGAAAAAGAGTATGAAAGAATTAGATTTTTTATTTATATATGAACATAAGGTTCGAGAACTTGAAAACTTGTGTTTGATGAAATACGAGCTTGATAGGAGAGGCTACAAGACCGAGATTGTGTATATTGATGATGCAGAAAATGCGCTTGCTGAAAAACCTATTTATCATGCTAAAGTGGTATGTACTATGGCGTGCTATGACAATTATACGTTGCAATGGCATACTAAGAATTTTGTGAAGTTTGAAAAAGTTATCGATCTACAATGGGAGAATATTGTTTATCCAAAGGATGAAGAGAGAGACGGCGCATACAAAAACTATTGGGGAATTGGTAAAGATGTTGTTCATGTCTCTTGGGGAAAACAGAATGTGCAGAGATTATTAAATACAGCTCATTTAGATGAAAAAAAGATTAAGTTGACAGGTCACGTGGGAATGGATTTCTTGCGCGCTCCTCTTAATAGATATTATTTGTCCCGCCAGGATTTGTTTAAAAAATATCAGATTCCAATAGAAAAAAAAGTAGTTTTGTTTGCCTCTCCTTATTATGGGGACTGCCTGACAAAGGAATATATTGCAGGTATGTGTAAAGCATTTGGGGATGACTGGATCGAGTATTATCAATTTATGTGTGAATCTCAGAAGAAAGTGCTTCAGTGGTTTGAAAAGATATGTAAGGAACACCCAGAGATTATGATAATTTTTCGCCCTCATCCGGGACATCCAAGCCTGATGGCGGATGAGCTGGAAAAAAGATGTGACAACTTTCGCATTATTTCTACAGAGTCTGTGAAGCAGTGGATTCTTGCATGCGATAAGGTATTTACAGGGAATAGTTCTGTTGTCGTAGAGGCTTTTTTTGCTAAGAAAATGTGTCAACTCTTATTCCCTTTGCCGACGACTTCAGGATTTGAACTTAAATTAATTTCAGATTCAAAAAAGATCTCATCCTATGAGGAGTTTTATCAATCAATACTTGCGGACAAGGAAGAATTTCCCACACCAGAAAAAAGTATTGAGGATATTTATTTAGTTGATTGGGAGAAGCTGAATTATGTAAAATTTGCAGACATGGCAGAAGAAGTTTTGAGAGATGATTATTATTGCTTAACGAAACGACAATTATGGAAATATCACGAATATACTCCCAAACAAAGTTTAGTAAGGATTTTTGCAGCAATAGAACCATTATATAATTTGTATCTTTTATTACTGAATAATACTAAATTAAAATGGAGACCTTTAGAGTATCAGCGAAGAGTACGTGAGAAAACCAGAAAACTGGATTATGAAATTGAAAAACAACATACACATGAATTGACCAGTAAAGAAGAGATTGCAGAAATTATTAGTAGGATAAAATATGCTATTGAAAATTAATATTTTTTAGGAGGAACACAAAATGGATAAGACAATTACAGCAATAATTCCGGTAAAAGGAAACAGCACACGGCTACCCAATAAGAATATTTTGCCTTTTGCTGATTCTAATTTATTGATTCACAAAATACGTCAGCTGAAACAGGTAGAAGGGATAACTGAAATAATTGTTTCTTCTGATTCTGATGAGATGCTGGCTATGGGCGAAGCAGAAGGAGTAACTGCTATCAAGCGCCCTAAGAAGTATGCGGATGAATCAGTACCTTTTGGCATGTTTCTTGAGTATATCAGTGATGAGATGCCCAACGATCATATTATGTGGGCTTGTGCAACATCTCCTCTTGTTGAGCCGTATTTGTATCGCAAAGCAATTAAAACGTATTTTGAAAAACTGGAGGAGGGTTATGACTCTTTGATCACTTGTGATCCGTACCAGACTTATCTTATGGATGAGAAAGGCCCACTAAATTTCAGCATGGGACTTGCTCATAAGAATTCAGAACAGTTGCCAAAGCTTTATCACTTTACCAACGGTATTAATTTGGCACCGCGTGTAAAACTGAAAGAGTGGCATTACAATTATGGCCCTAAAGCTTATCGTTTGATTATTAACAAGAGGGAAGCCGCAGATATTGATGATGTCTATGATTATGAGATTGCGAAGGCTCTATTTGCGATGAAGGATCCGAACCCAACAATTTAGCGTTATGGAATGTCTTCCTCAATATAGTTATATAGTCTGCCCCAAATTTGCAATACCTCTTAATCTATGATATGATTTTTTTCAGTATTTTTAGGAGAAAGAATATGAAGCATAATAAGTTATTGGATTGTACTTTAAGAGATGGTGGATATATTAACGAATGGAACTTCGGGTTTCACACAATTAGGGATATTATCCGAAAATTAGTGAATTCTCAAGTTGATTATGTGGAAGTCGGTTTTTTGCGGGACTGTAAATACGATTGTGGAAAAACATTGTTTAATAGCTGCGCTGAAATAGCGCCCATCTTACCTGAAAAGCGTGGAAATACCATGTTTACAGCGATGGCATTGCACAACAAATATGATATCAGCAAATTGGAACCATATGATGGCAAAACAATTGACGCAATCCGTGTGACATTTCATGATTATGATATAGATGAAGGTCTTAATTTTATTCAAAAAGTAAAAGAAAAGGGTTATAAAGTATTTTGTAATCCTATTAATATTATGGGATACTCAGATGAAATGATTCTTAGACTCCTTAAGAAAGTCAATGCAATAAAGCCATATGCTTTTTCCATTGTAGATACCTTTGGGTCAATGATGAAATCTGATTTACAAAGAATCTATTCTCTTGTAGAACATAATCTTGATAAAAGTATCATTATTGGATTGCACCTGCATGAAAATTTGGCGTTGTCCTATTCGCTGGCACAGGAATTTATTGCCATGAAGGCATCGGAGAGACAAAGTGTAATTGATGCATCCATGTTGGGGATGGGAAGGGTTCCTGGCAATCTTTGCTTAGAACTCATAATGGACTATATGAATAAAAGCCAGGGAGGAACGTATGACGTAAATCCTGTTTTGGATGGTATAGATGACCATATTGCGCATTTAAAGCAAATTGAGCCATGGGGATATAGTACTGCCTATGCGTTATCTGCAAAATACAATTTACATAGAAACTATGCAGAATTTCTCTTGGGGAAGGGAAGGCTTCGTGCGAAGCAGATAAATCAGATTCTTGCTAGTGTTGAGGAGAATAAAAAGACTGCTTATGATGAAGCATATATAGAGAATCTTTATGAACGATTCCAAAATCATGAGGTGGATGACAGAGAAGTACTTATTAGATTAGCGGATGAATGGAGAGGTAAGACTATTCTTATTCTTGCTCCGGGTTCTTCTATTGTAGATAAAAAAAATGTGGTAGATCTGTTTATTGAGCAGAAAAAACCGATAATTATCTCTGCAAATTTTATTCCGGAGTTATATCGGCAGGATTACGTATTTTGTTCTAATGCGATGCGCTATAGTGCTATGGAAGATAAATGCGACCTAGAAAAACTATTGGTCACATCAAATTTGACAGATGTCTGTGGAACAAAGAATTTTTTAAATTATGCGGATTTATGTTTGGATGATAATGGAAAATGTGATAATTGTGTAATTATGCTTATGAAGCTACTGCTTAAAGTAGACATATCACAGGTTTATGTAGCAGGTTTTGACGGATATCAGTCAACAAAGTGTAATTATGTTGCATCTTACATGACAAATCAACATACCAAGGGATTAGAAGAAAATATCAGAAATACTAAATATGTATCAGATATCAGAAAAAAAATGAAAGTTGTCTTTGTGACACCGTCTTTATATGACAAATCAGGTGAATAATGAAAGGGATAAAAGAATTAGTAAAAATTGAATATTTAATCATTGACGTGGATGGAACCTTGACGGATGCGGGGATATATTATGATGAACATGGTAATGAATTGAAAAAGTTTTGCACTAAAGATGCAGCTGGATTTTTTGCGGCTCATCGTGTGGGAATAAAGATTATGATTCTTACGGGAAGAGAGTGTGCAGCCACAACCCGTAGGATGACGGAAATGAAAGTGGAGTATCTGGTACAGAATGTTAAGGATAAGGAGACATATATTAAGAGGTTTCTCAAGGAAAACAACATTGGAGGGGAACAGATAGGATATTTGGGCGATGATCTGAATGACCTTGCTTGCATGAGGCTGTGTGGGTTCGTGGGTTGCCCCGCAGATGCTTGTGAGGAAGTAAAAAAGTGCGCTGATTATGTATCGTCTGTGAACGGAGGGCATGGTGCGGTGCGTGATATTATTGAGACACTATTACGAAGCAGAGGTGAATGGGACAAAGCAGTTTCTTCAGTGTATGGGATTGGCTTCTAGTATTTCAGGAATGTAGTGGCTCATTTTTTATATAGGGAAATCTGGAAAGAGAAAACAATAAATGATTGAGACAAAGTATATGTATTCAAACTGTCATACCAAGGAATTTCAACAGTTTGTTCAAAATGATTATAGGCGAAGTGAAAAGTTGAGAATCAGGACTGTTGAAAACGGACTTGTTTTACCGCTGAAAACAAGTAGAACAGGAGTGCCGTTGTTGGGATATGGCGGTGTACTCGATGCAAAGGAACAATATGTTATTGAATCGGCTCAGATAGGAAAAGGAGATACGGCAGATCGGTTTATAGGTAAATACAACTATAATCCTTGCGAAGTAGAAACCTCTGAAGAAGAGGTAATATATATAGGAGCACTACCTCTCCACTGGGGGCATTTCCTTATAGATATGGTCCATCGTTTTTGGATTTTTGATGATGAAAAGTTTTTGGACAAAAAAATTGTGTATTGCTCAAATAATGCATATTTTCAAGGCGTTCAGCTAGATTTTATAAAGATACTTGGCATTGACCCCGAACGTTTGTGTCGAATAGGAAATCCTACACGCTTTCGTAAAATTTATATTCCGGAGCAAGGATATATGGCTTGCGATTATTATTCACAGGAATATAGAAATACCTTTTTAAAATTAGTAAATAATAGTCCAAGACTAAATCTTAGGTCTTATGAAAAGATCTATTTATCAAGAGGACATTTTAGAAAAGCCCGAAAGAGCGAAATTGGCGAAAGAAATATTGAAAGTAATTTTTCTGCCAATGGATTTCATGTTCTGTACATGGAAGAATTAAGCCTTGCAGAGCAGATATTCTATATCAGTCATTGTAAAATAGTAGCGGCATTGAGTGGAACATTGTGCCATAATATACTGTTTGCCAATTCAAGTATTACCTTAATTATTTTAAACAAGACACATTTACTTAACACACATCAGGTATTAATTAATCAAATGATTGGCTGTAAGGTGATTTATGTTGATGTTTATATTGAGCCGTTTAGGCATACTCCCTCTTCTTATGGAAGCGGACCTTTTTTGCTGGGCGAGAGTAAATTGAAGGAATATTTTGAAGATAATGATATGAAATATAGAAAGAGCGGAATATTAAGTAGATGTTATGATTTTCTAATGTATTTAAAAATGTGTTTGCAAATAAAGGGACAGGCCTTTTTTTCTGGATTGTATGTTACGATTTATTACAAGGCCTGTAAATATAAATGCATTATTATACCTTTGCGATGTGTAAAAAATACATATAGCCGTATGCGGGACAGAAGAAAAAAATGAGATTTATTGTCTAGACAGAGGCATGGTGTAATAGGTTTAGGAAGGGAAATTATTTCATGTGGAATATAAATATAAAACTCATAGCTGACATGAAGAATCTCCTGAAGCAATGTTGGAGATATCGAAATGAGGATGAGTTTAAAAGGCTGGTATTAGCCGGATATCAAAATCCTAATCTGCTTGAATTGAAAAAATACGGGAATGAATATCCGGAGAGGATTATTTATCATATTGGAGCATTTGGCTGTTCAGTGGGATTTTTTGCGGAATTTTTGTACGCACTAATTCGCTTGTATTTTGCAACAGATCGGGGACTTGTTCCATATATTGATTGGGGAAAAGAGTTTTTATATTATGAAGAAAATGGAGTTGACAATGAGTACAATGGGTTTTTGTATTACTTTGAGCCGGTTTCTGATGTATGCAGTATAAAAAAAGCTTCATATGTTCTCGAGGCAACAGATTATCAAATAAGTGATGTCCAAAATCGTTGTCTGCATACATATGGGTATGCAGTGACGGATGAGTATATGGACGCATTAAGTGATATGATTAAAAAATATATCAGATATAATGAAAAGACAAAGGTATATTTAGAGAGCGGATATGATCAATTAATTGGTGGCAGGAAAGCGCTGGCAGTTCATTTTAGAGGGACGGATTATCGTAGACAATACAATAATCATCCTGTTTTTGTCACTATTGAACAGGAAATAGAAGAAGTACGCAAACTAATAAAGACCAAGGATTATGAGGTGATATTTCTAGCAACGGATGAACAGGATGCAGTGATTAGATTCCGGCAGGAATTTGGAGATTTGGTGAAATGTTTTGAAGATACATGGAGAGCTAACGGTGGAGACGAGTCTGTTGCCTACAGCCATTCAGACAGAAAAAATCACCATTATCTGTTGGGACTTGAAGTGATACGGGATCAATATATGCTTACGAGATGTGCTGGACTTGTATGCGGAATTTCGAACCTTACTCTTTCCGCCAGAATGATGCGGAGGGCTTGGTATAGTCAGGATTATGAAGATTTAGTTATTGTGAATCATGATCTATGTCATAACGAACGCAATTTTTGTGATGCAAATCATTGAGGAAGGCGAAGAGAATGGGAATTGCTTATTGTTTGCATGAACACTATTTAAATTACCGTTTTAAGAAAGAAAACGAGAAAAAGAACGTTATTTTTGATAAGAATTGCATAGCCAGACGAGACTGTAGCTTTGAAGGCAATAATTTTGTGGCGGGAGAAATATATGGATGTCATTTGGGGTACGGCACATATGTACATAAACACAGTATGTTGGTGCATGTAAAGATAGGACGATTCAGTGCAATTGGTGAGAATGTAAATATCAAACTGTTTGAACACCCTGTCCATATGGTGTCAACAGCACCGTGCTTTTATCATAAAGAAAACAGGTTGAAAACATATGTTGAGGAAGATTATTATGATGATCTAAAATTTATAGAGGGAGATTATTCGGTGGTTATTGGAAATGATGTGTGGATTGGTTCCGGTGCCTATATTAAGAGCGGAGTTAGAATTGGCGATGGTGCGGTTATCGGTGCCGGAGCAGTGGTAACTAAGGATGTTGAGCCTTATGCGATTGTAGGTGGAATTCCGGCTAAGGTGATACGTTATCGCTTTTCAAGGGAGCAGATAGAGGCACTCCTAAATATTAAGTGGTGGAATAAAGATGATAAATGGCTAGAGGAAAATGGAAAATTTTTTGTTGATATACAACAGTTTATCAATAAATTTCAAAAGCCGAATACTTGGGAGAGAATACAATGAAAAAGATTAAGCTTTTGCTAAGCAAAATACTATATGTAATGAATCGACCACAAAAAATAATATGCTTACTCGTTTTCTTGGTGACCTGTATTGGATCATTCTTGGAGTGTCTGGGGGTATCGGTTATCATACCTCTTGTTACTGCAATACAAGATCCGTCAATGATTATGGGCAGTGATTTTGTAAAGAAACATGAATGGCTTTCTTCGCTTTCTTATGGTCAGATGATTGCACTAATCTGCGGTGGGGTTATTTTCTTATATTCCTTTAAGAATGTTTTTTTCATATTTCTGTCGTGGTTGCGGGTGAAGTTTTCTTGCAAAATTGAGCGTGAGATGTCTATTAAAATGTTATCTTCTTATCTTAGCCGGGGGTATCAGTACATACTGGATATGAATTACGGTGAATTTAGTAGGGGTATTATGGGGGATCCGGCAGCAGTATATACCGTTCTCTTTTCTATATCTCGCCTTGTGGCAGAAGTATTTACTATGCTCTTTATTTGTTTGTTCATGTTTATCGCTGATGCAATGTTAGCACTAACAGTACTATTTCTGGCAGGTATATGCTTACTGCTTATTTTTATACTATTTAGAAAAAGAATGTACGATGCCGGTGTGCAGATTCGTGATTATTCAGCAAAAACAGGTCAGACTGTATCGCAAATTTTCCTAGGAGCCAAAGACGTTCTTTTACTTCGGAAACAGAAACATTTTATTAATGAATTTGAAGACAACCGTATCGGAACACAAAAGGTGCAATGTAAACAGATTGTCGGTTCAGAAAGCCCCACCTATATTATTGAGGGAATATGTGTATCAGGATTAATGCTAGCAGTTTGTGTTCGAATTATTACAGCTGGTAATGACCCTCACTTTATTGCAGTACTAGCTGCTTTTGCAGTGGGAGCATTTCGTCTGCTACCATCATTAGGGAAAATATCTACAGCACTTAATTCACTTACCAGTTCTATACCAAGCGTGGATGCTTTGTATGAACAGGTGATTCTGGCTGAAGAATATGCGAAACTACATCCTGAATCTGTAGTTGAGATAGAAAAGCCAAGTGAACGAAAAGGACTGATTAATCGCGGACGAAAAGAACTTGATATAGAGAGGAAAAATACTTACATGGAGCCACAGGAAAAATTCCATGACACCATAGAGTTGAGAGATGTTTCATTCCAATATGAACCGGAACTTGGATATGTTCTTAATCATATAAATTTAACAATTAAGAAGGGACAGTCAATTGCAATTATTGGAGAATCAGGTGCCGGAAAATCAACATTAGTCGATGTGCTACTGGGCCTACTGATTCCCCAGTCTGGTGCTATATATATGGATGGGGCAAAGATTACAGATGATCCGGATAAATGGGCAAGCACGATAGGATATGTACCACAGTCAATAAATCTAGCTAGTACAAGCATTCGGAAAAATATTGCATTTGGCGAAAGGGAATCTGACATTGATGTTGATCTTGTATATAAGGTTTTGGAAAGAGCAGAGTTAAGAGAATATATTGATTCCTTACCCAGGGGAATTGATACGATGGTCGGAGATAGAGGGGTACGGTTATCTGGAGGTCAAAGGCAGAGGATAGCAATTGCAAGGGCGCTCTATCATAGACCGGAAATTCTCGTTTTGGATGAGGCAACATCAGCCCTTGATAATGACACAGAATCAGCAATTATGTCTGCAATTGATTCCTTACAAGGCCAGGTTACTCTTATTATCATTGCGCATAGGCTAACCACTGTTAGAAACTGCGATGTTATATACGAGGTAAGGGATAAAGGCCTGTTCAAGTGCGATAAGGAGGAAGTACTTAACAGAGTAAGGATGTAGATTGATACTATTTTGTTATGTTGTAGTTGGTGGAGGAGAAAATGATTTCAGTTATTATTTCAGTATATAATGTATCACCCTATATAGAAAGGTGCATTAATTCAATTCTTAGCCAAACATATTCAGATTTAGAAGTAATTGCTGTTGATGACGGTTCAACAGATGACTCCGGAAGTATTTGTGAGAGGCTGGCCAAAGAAGATCCGAGAATCGTTGTTGTTCATAAATTAAATGGTGGAAATGCCAGTGCAAGGAACGCGGGTGTTGACGTTGCGCATGGAGAATTTATTACCTTTGTTGATGCAGATGATTACATTGAAAAAGATATGTATGAAGTAATGCTTGCAGAAATGAGTGATCCAAGTGTTTCTATCGTGAATTGTGGTATTATTGTAACAGAAGTTACCGGAAAAGATAAAGTTGTTAAGAGCAACGAAAAGATGGTTTTAACCAGAGAGGAAGCACTATTTGATTTCTTTACCCGAAAAGGGAATGTGAGTCCGGCTGCTTGGAACAAGTTGTACAGGCGAAACCTGTTTGACAAGGGAGTACGCTTTAATAATGATGTAATTCATGAGGATACGGAAGCAATGCCACGCTTTTTGGACGCAGCGGAAAAAATTGTAGTAATTGATAAGGCTTTTTATCACTATATTAAAAGAAACAATTCAGCAAGTACTTCAAAGAAGTTTAGTCTTAGGGGATACCGTATATTGGATTCCATGAAGGATTATGAGAGAATGTGCAGAACAAATTATTTGAGTATGTTACCCTGCCTTCACCACTATGAATTGGTAACTACTTATGAAATGCTTTTAAATTGGGCGGGCTGCGTTGATCATAAACGTTATCTTGCTCAGGGGATTTCACTGAAATTTAAGATTGTAAAGGCACTTATCAAATGTATGAGGTGGAAAAGCGTTAGAAGTGAACACGCTGATGAAATGAAAGGTATATTATTAAACACTATTTTAGGAGTGCGCCTGATAAGATAATTTTTTTGATTGAGCAAGTATGGATTGGAGGTTTTAGTGAACTTTGATTGAAAGAATTTTGTGCGATGACGATGTCATAGCTATTATTGTCCGAAACAACCATTCGGAGGAAGGAATACATTTCCTGACTCCTGATGATTACTCACAACAACTCGCCTATATGCACCATAAGTCAGGTCATATGATAGAGCCACATTTTCACAATATTGTTCCAAGAACAGTACATTATACACAAGAAGTGCTGGTAATTAGGACAGGGAAATTAAAGGTTGATTTCTATAATGAAGACCAGGAGAAAATTTCAGATACTGTACTTAGTGCTGGAGATGTAATACTTTTGTGTGCCGGTGGACATGGATTTGAAGTGCTGGAAGAGGTGGAGATGATTGAGATTAAGCAGGGACCCTATGTTGGCTTGAATGACAAAACCAGATTTATTCCAAAGGAAAAGAAGGAAGATATAAATGAAAGAGAAACTAAGAGTCAGAATCGTTAATATGGATTCGGGATGGATTATTGAAAAATTTCAAAATAAATTATTTGAAGAACTATGTAAAATAGGTGTTGAAGCGGATATAGCACCTGAGAGAGATGAAAAGGCTGATATTAATCATTATCCGGTTTACTATTTTACTGATTCTAAGAGAACGGTGCATGAGCATGATACCTATATGATAACACATATAGATTGCTTGTCAAAAGTCGAATTATTGAGAGAGAGAGCAAAGAATTGCGGTATGGGGATTTGTATGTCTAAGCAAATGCTGAATTATCTCTCATCCATGGGAATTCCAAGAGAAAAAATATGTTACATTAATCCGGCTCATGATCATGTAATCAAACCAAGGAAATTTGTTATTGGAATTACACACAGACTATACCAGGACAGTAGAAAAAGAAATGACATTGTAGTTGATATTGCTAAAAGATTTGATCGGGACTATTATAAATTTGTGATAATGGGTGCCGGATGGGATACGATAGTACAGGAAATTACTAATTGTGGCGTGGAAGTAGATTACTATAACGAATTTAATTATGACAAATATGTACAACTTGTGCCCACTTTTGATTTCTTCCTTTATACAGGCTGGGATGAAGGAAATATGGGATATCTAGATGCATTAGCTGCTGGAGTGGAAACTGTGGTTACCCCACAAGGCTTCCATTTGGATGCAAAGGGTGGATTAACATATCCGTGCGAGACCATTGATGATTTTGTAAAAACTTTTAATAAAATTGCAGAAAAAAAGCGTGATAGAGTTCTTTCGGTGGCAGATTGGACATGGGAAAATTTTGCAAAAAAGCATGTGGAAGTATGGGAATATTTGTTGGGAAGAAAAACAATTGCAGAGCTTTCTGCCAACAAAGGGTATTATCTTGATGGTATCTTTTCGGTTCTACCTAAAGAAATATAAAGCAGAATTAAAGAGCAACATTGAATGTGAGGATTTGTAATGGAGTTTATACCGGTTAACACACCTTTGCTGGATGGAAATGAAAAGAAATATTTATGCGAATGCATAGATACCGGATGGATTTCGAGTGAAGGTCCATTTGTTAAGCGCTTTGAAGCAGAAATGGCATCATATGTGGGAAGAAGGCATGGGATTGCAGTATGCAACGGAACTGCAGCGCTTGAAGCGGCAATGGTAGCGCTGAATCTCGAAAAAGGTTCGGAGGTGATTTTACCTGCTTTTACAATTATCTCGTGTGCACAGGCGATAACAAAGGCAGGATTGATACCGGTTGTGGTCGACTGTAAATTGGATACATGGAATATGGATGTGGAGGCTGTTGAAGAGAAAATTACGGCTAAAACGAGAGCAATCATGGTTGTACATATTTATGGATTGCCTGTAGATATGGATCCCATTTTAGAGATTGCAAGAAAATACAATCTGAAAGTAATAGAAGATGCAGCAGAGATGCATGGACAAACCTATAAAGGAAAGCCATGCGGAAGCTTTGGAGATGTGAGTGTCTTTAGCTTTTATCCCAATAAGCATATCACTTGTGGTGAAGGCGGGATGATTCTTACAGATGATGATAAGCTGGCGGATAGATGCAGAGGCGCCAGAAATCTTTTCTTCACAGCAAGGCGCTATGTGCATGAAGAAATCGGAAGCAATTTCCGAATGACGAATATGCAGGCGGCAATTGGTTGCGCACAGCTTGAAAAGATGAAAGAACATATTG